>PXDR01000640.1 GCA_003566335.1 Cyanobacteria bacterium T3Sed10_344R1 | reverse complement strand
GGATGGGAAATATGGCGCACTGGGCAATTCTCAGCGGCATTGAAGGAAATCTAGCCGCCTACGAGGCCGTGCTGGCGGACATTAAGCGGCAACGAGTGCCGGTCACTGAGCTGTTTATCTTAGGAGATGTGATCGGTCTTCAGGGAAATAATGAGGGGGTGGTGGCACGGCTGCGATCGCCCCAGCCAGGGGAACTGATCCCCCAGGTCTGCACCGGTTGGTGGGAAGAACAGGCCCTAAGTTTGTACGGGCTGCGGGGCTTGCCCGATGCGCCAGAGTTGCGGGCCAGTCATGGTCAGGGCGCGGTGAAGCACCTGTGGGATGACCTCTCTCGCGAGACGGTGCAGTGGCTCAATAGTCTGAGCTTTGGCTTTTTTGAGCTGGACTGTCTGTTAATCCATGGCAGCACCGTCAGCTATGACGATGAGCTGACCCCAGAAACGCCGGTAATGGTGATGTGCGATCGCATCATGCGAGCCAACGCCAACAATTTATTTTGCGGTCGGTCGGGTCAAACCTTTGAATACCACCTGCGCAGCGGTAGCATTCACTCCACCGTCACCACCTTAGATCAAGCCGCAGACCAAGAAGGACAGAGTCTCCAGCCCCGGCAGGTGGTGGGGGTAGGCTGTGTCGGGCGACCGGGACAACCCCCTACCTACACCCTCTACAACCCCGGCAGCAATCAGGTGACCTTCAAAACCGTCACTCCCTCTGGCGTTAAGGGATTCGGGCGATCGCCTGCGCAACCTCGCCGTTAAATAAACCTCCCGAACAGGTTGTTGGCAAGCACTTGCAAATAGAAGAATCGGCCTTCCGCCCCACTGGTGGAAAGCCGATTCTCAAGGCGTACCAGGCGGTAATTGCGCCGGGTCAGAGTTGAGGCTGAAACCCTATGCCGTTACCTTTCGCTTGGCAGCGACGGCCAAGCCCCCTAGGGCCAGCAGGCTAACGACGCTAGCCGGTTCCGGGACGGCTTGAGCCGGGGGCAAATCGCCTCGGAACGACACCTCATAGTTACCAGAGTGGGAAACACCGTCGCCCTTTTCCGTGATGCTGGTAGCTGTAGCGCTAAAGCTCCACAAGTACTGGGCCACCCCTTCGCCATAGGTCACCTTGACGATTTCGCTGGCCTGCACCCGATCCTTGAGCAGATCTTTCAAATCAGGGAAGGCAGTCGCGATCCGATCGCGGGCATTGTAGTGTCCGGCTAGGCCAATCTTCACATCTCCAGTCGTGTCGTTCTGGTTCACATAGGAGATATTCGGGTCACTAAAGACTTCCCGACCGCCCTTTGCGACGAATTCGCCGTAGAGAAAATCATCGCCGAGCATAGCTCGGGTATTGTGGCCGGCCTCATTGAGGGACGCATCCAGAAACTTACTAAACCACCGCTGACCAAACACATCCCAATCCGATGCCGTCAGGCTCTCTAGCTTGATGCTAGTACCGTTGAGGGTGCCGCTGAGGCTGGTTACGCCACCAGAAAAGCCCACCGTCTCACTGCTAGGAAACAGCTCCACATTGCCCATGGGGTTGCTCGCGTCACCCTGGAGCAGGCTGTCCAGACTGGCCGAGTCGTTTCGGAAAGTGTGCCCGTCGCTGTAGTCGTAGAACCAGGCGTCTTCTGCACCGCCGATGGTGGGATTCGTCAGACTGGCCGCCATGGCTGGCGCGGTGAACATTCCGGCAGTGAATAGAGAAGCACCGAGGACAAGATTGGCAAATTTCATAGGGCCGATGAATGGTAGATGGTTAACTGAAAGCTAAAGATAGAAGAGACGTTTGCCTTTACTTTTCACAGCATGGCGGGTCGTTTTATCTAAGGCAATGCAGTTACATCAAGTCTCATCCGCGCCTAATAAATCAGGGGCAGATTATAAATTTCGGATATGTAAAGCAATGATTATTCCGTGTTTACACTCAGAGCTTTACAGAGTGCTAACACGAAAGAATTGAGGTAGCCAGGGATAGCCGCAAGCTATTCCCCAGAATTTACGGTTTGTCCCAAGGTGATTCCAAGTGCTGTTTAGGATGCCAAAAGTTAGGACAAGTTAAGGATTAGCTGGCCCAGTCCCCAACCCAAGGCCACAATGCAAAGGTGTTGAGGAATGAGGCGACGCACGGGCTGGCGGGCAATTTTTTGGCTCAGCAGAAGTGATAAAACGACCCCAGCCGTCAAACTCGTACCCTGCAAAAAGCTGATCACTGCCGGATGAGCGACCCAAATTGGCAGTTGACTCCCACTCATGCCAAACGTAGCCAGGCCCACCGGCAGAATCCGGCCAGCTTCGGTTAACCCCAGGTGAAGGTAATAGGCTAAATTCGCCAGCAAGACCAAGGGCAGGTAGCCGTAGGCCAGCTCAACAAAGGGCTTGGGGTTGCCCAGTAGGCGGGTGAAGCCGTGGGCAAGCAGAGGTGCGATCGCAGGTAACCCCAGCGCCAACGTGCCCCAGAGTCCCAACCAGCCTAGATTTGCCACGGGTAACCCAAACTGTACCGCCAACGACTGACTGTAGTGCAGCGTCACCGCCCCCAGCAGCAAGAACAGCAGGGCTACCTCATAGCTGCGGGCAATGTGGGTTGTCCACAGTTCAATACCGGGGGGCCGCAAGTTGACCTCTACCGAGCGATGGGGACAGGCTTTGAGGCAGGTCATGCACAGCACACAGTCCCGGTTATCCTCTAACTGGGCTGGGTGAGAATACAGCGGACAGCCCAGGGTTTCTAGCCCTTCCCCTTTTTGGGGGCCGCCTTTATAGCACTGGTAAGTGGTGCATTCCGCCGAGCAGGTGCCCTGCTGCGCCCGCAGCTCCGTCATCGACAGCTTGGCAAACAGACCATTCATGCCGCCGATTGGGCAGAGATAGCGACACCAAAACCGCCGCTCAAAGATAGC
>PXDR01000369.1 GCA_003566335.1 Cyanobacteria bacterium T3Sed10_344R1 | reverse complement strand
CATACGTCGATGTGATTCCCAGCAAGCGTCATGTAGCGGTGGGCAAAGAGAGCGGCCTGACAAGCTACATCGAGCGATTGAACAACACCTTGAGGCAACGGATTGCTCGGCTAGTGAGGAAGACGCTGTCCTTCTCGTTGGCGAAGCCTGCCGTAGGCTTAGAAGCTGGAGAACCACATCGGCGCGATCTGGCTGTTCATCCATGAGTACAACCGCCAGGTCAGAAAAAAGCTGGCAGAACGGGAAGACCCAATTTTTTCCTCTGTCCTTTACTAAAATGCACCACCGTTTTGTCTTCATGAAACTGCTAGACCCTTTGATAGCTCTAGCATTTGGAGCCAAAACCTTTTCTTTGGAATTAGTTGCACATCGCGTTACTAAGTACACACAAGTCACGTTCTGATGCGAATGCCCTGCATTACCCCCTCTAACTCCCCCTTGCCAAGGGGGAGGACAAGAAAAACTCCAGTTTCTCCCCTTACCAAAGGGGGATTAAGGGGGGTCTGCAAGGACCATCAGTACCCATCAGTCAGTACCCATCAGAGAGATGTGCACTTAGTTGGTTATTCGGGGGGGAGTTTGTACTGTTCGACAATCTTTTTGGCATAGTCTGGCACCTGCTGCTCAAACTTATCTGGGTAATTGCGCCGCAGGTACAGGTAGTTGCGGGTGAAGTGGGAATCAATCGAAAAACGGCCATACTCTAGCCCCTTCGGGCCAATTTTTTCAATTACTACGCCCATCAGCTTGGCAGCCCACATTGGCAGGGTCACCCCTTTATCGTAGGCGGGGATGCTTTGCTGCACGGCAGATTTGCGATCGCCCTGGGACATCACGGGCTGGGTCTTCAGCTGGTCTTGCACCACCTCCAGCAATTCTTGACCCTGCTGGTTGCGCACCACCAGCCACTGCCAGCCAAAGGGCGCGCCCATGTAGCCCACCACCAAATCGGCCAGGGAGTTCACATAGTCGAAGCAACTCATGCAGGACGGGGCAAACACATCCTTAAGTTGATTGGTCTTGAGGCCAAAGAACGGCACCATTTCCTCTGAGCCATCTTCGTGCTTGAAATGAACTCGAAAGTCCTGCATGAACTCGTAGGAGACCACGGTTTCCGGCGAGCGGCTGGTCGTGTCTAAAAACTTTTGCAGCCCTTCGCGGGTGACGTTGTCAACGCAAGGGGTGCCCAGTACGTAGAGCTTTTCTAGACCTAACCGCTTTTCGACAGCTCGCAGCGCCTGGATCTGGCAGCCGACGCCGATCACCAGCAGCCGCTTCATCCCCGACTGTTCCACCAGGTCTAGCACCGATAAATTGGGGGACAGGGTGGGCTTGTTCACTCGGGCCGCCAGTACCTCTGCCGGGGTGCGGGCAATCACGGGTTTGGGCTGAAACCGATCGTCGGCACTGTTCTGTACACAGACCACCCCTTCAACCAAGCCGCGATTCAGCATCTCAATCGCAATGCTGCTGACAATGCCGGTCCACTGAGCCCCTTCGATGGGCTCCTGTTTGCGGGCAACCACCATCTGTTGATGGACGCCAAAGTAAAGATCATCGGGCTGAGATAGATCGCGACGACGACCGTGGGTTTCAGCTTCTAAATCACCAATTTGCTGATTAATAAAGGCGCAGGCGTCTTTGACATAGTGGATATAAGACGTGTCGCAGAGGCCACACTCACTGCACAAGGCTTTGGCGGGGCGCACTGCGTTAGGACGCAGGGCTTTTGCCTTGTGATGAGGTTGGGGAGAGGCCAAGGTCATAAGCTGACAGTTCACGGGCTAGGTTGTCTGTATGATCACCTTACCGTAAGGCTTTGGCCCTTTGGTGTTGCTAGGAAGGTTTGTAACGAAACCACAGTCCCTAGAAAGGCGCTTGAACCTAGATCTGCCTGCTGATTGACTGCTGATTTCCGGCTGATCTGAAGATTTCGCTAGATCTGCTGGGGGATTTCCCTAGAATCTAGGGCCAACAGCTAGAGAAACTGTTGCGAAAAGCAGCGATATGACCCCAGGCTCGATAAAATTCGGACGAGGCGCACTGTCGGTTAGCCTGACGGCGGTGAACCAATCCTAAAGCTGCCGATTTACATGAGTTCGTTCCAGAACATTGTTTGCTGCCTAAATCCAGATTGTCCCCAGCCGCTGAACCCAGTGGAGCGCGACGATTGTCGTGCTTGTGGGCAACCCTTAACTATTTTGCTGCGGGGGCGATATCGGGCGGTCAAACCCATTGGCCGGGGCGGATTTGGCCGCACCTATTTGGCGCTGGATGTCGATCGGCTCAATACCTACTGCGTGATTAAGCAGTTTGCCCCCCAAGCTCAGGGTACGAAGTCGCTGAATAAGGCGCTGGAGCTCTTTACCCAAGAAGCGGTGCGGCTACATGAACTGGGGGAGCATCCTCAGATTCCTAATCTACTGGCCTATTTTGAGCAGGATCGCTATCTGTACTTGGTGCAGCAGCGGATCGAGGGGCAGAATTTATCCCAAGAAATTCATCGGTTAGGGCCGCTGGACGAAGCGAATGTGCGGGCGTTGCTGATGGAGTTGCTGCCGGTGATGCAGTTTATCCATGAGCACAAGGTGATCCATCGGGATATTACCCCGAGCAACATCATTCGTCGCAAGGTGGACAACAAGCCGGTGCTGATTGATTTTGGGGTGGCGAAGCAGTTTAGTGAAACGCTGCTGCTCCAGCCGGGTACCCGCATTGGCACGGAGGGCTATGCGCCGATAGAGCAACTGCGCAGCGGTCAGGCGTATCCCTCTAGCGATATCTATAGCTTGGGCGCGACTTGTCTCCATCTGTTGACGGGCTGTCGGCCTGAGGGGCTGTATAACCCCCTGGAAGGTCGCTGGATGTGGCGGGAGGAGTTGGCCAAGGTGGGGACGGTG
>PXDR01000455.1 GCA_003566335.1 Cyanobacteria bacterium T3Sed10_344R1 | reverse complement strand
TGTCTGGGGGCGTCATGCCGCTGACTTTTTGCTTGGCTCGCCAAATCCGGGCGAGGGACTGCTGAATCCGCTCGGGGGACAGGCGACCAATGTTCACGGCTTCACAAATGGCTGCGATCGCACCTTCAACATCTTTCGGCATCAGCACCACATCCGCCCCGGCTTCTACCGCCAGCACAGCCGCTTCGTAGGGGCCGTAGTCTTGACTGATTGCCCCCATAATCAGGGCATCGGTGACCACTAGCCCCTCAAACCCCCACTCCTGACGCAGCAGGCCGGTGAGAATCGCCGGGGATAGGGTGGCCGGATAGACCGGGTCGAGGGCGGGCAGCCGCAGGTGGGCCGTCATAATGCTGTCTACCCCTGCCGCGATCGCCTGGCGAAAGGGCGGCCACTCTACCGCTGCCAGCCGATCCAGGTCATGGTCAAGCTGGGGCAGGCGCAGGTGGGAATCTGTCGCCGTATCCCCATGGCCCGGAAAATGCTTGGCTGTCGTCAGCACCGGAAACTGCTGTGCCCCGGCAATAAAAGCTTGGGTCAACTGGCTGACCACCGCTGGCGATGCGCCAAAGGCCCGCACATTGATCACCGGGTTGGCCGGATTGTTGTTGACATCCACCACGGGGGCCAGCAGCCAGTTCAGGCCAATAGCCCGCGCTTCTTGGGCAGTCAACGCCCCGTATTGTTCAGCTAGCGTCCGGGCTTGGGATAAATCTTGGGCTGCGATCGCAGCCAACGCCATCGGCGGCGGCAGTTCCGTTGCCCCCGCAAACCGCTGTCCTACCCCCTCTTCAATGTCAGCCGCTAGCAGCAGGGGAATCTTGGCCCAGCCCTGAAGCTGTTGACAGCGCACTCCCACCTCAGCCGCACTGCCGCCCAGCAAAATCACGCCCCCCACCCCCAGATCACCCAGGTAGTAGCGCAGAGCCGCATTATCGGCTTCCCAAGCTGGGTACTGGCGCTGATGGTCAAACAGATGGCCCGAAGCCCGCACAACCATAAGCTGTGCCACCTGCACCGCCAGGGGCAAGCGTTCAAAATCAGGCAGCAAGGGAGTAGGCAGCAACGGCTGCATCATCGATCGCAACTCCCGCAGACCCTAGTCAAGATCTGCCGCCCCGCTATAGTCGGCCTCAGCCGACGCCGACTCTGGGGCTGACGACTCCGCTTTCGACTCCAGTTCTTCGGGCGTCGAATCTGGCTTGCTTGCCCGCTCTGCACTGAGCTGATTTAGCAGGGACAGCACCCGCGTCCCCCGCTCAAACGACTGATCTTCTTTAAACAGCACCTCAGGAGTCCGGCGCAGTCGCACCCGCTGGCCCAACTCACTGCGCACATAGCCCGTGGCGGCTTGCAAGCCCTCCATCGTGGCGGCTTTAGCCTCATCGGTGCCGTAGATGCTGACAAAGATTTTGGCATGTTGCAAATCCCCCGACACATCCACGTCAGTCACACTGACCATCCCGGCCCCCACTCGGTCATCTTTGATGCCGCTCATCAGCATTTGGCTGACTTCCCGCTTAATTAAAGCGGCGACCCGAGCAACTCGGCGATTCGTTGCCATGACTTCACTCCCTCCCTAAAAACGTTCCGAACTCGATCCGTGCTCGCCCCTATCGCCCCTAGGCCCCATTCAGTCCCAGCATGGCTTGCAGGGTGAAGCTTAAAAACACGAACCCAGCCACAACCGCCCCAATCAAGGCCACCGCTGTCGTTGGCCGTCTCAGCAAGGGCTGCAAGGGCTGAATCACGCTGAACAAAATGCCCAGCGTAAACGTAATGAAGTAACGCGGATAGCGGGAAACATTCCTAAAAAATTCTTGCATGGTTAACCTTCAGCGTTCTGCCCACTGCGAATGCCTTATCAATACTATCTCAGCTCGATCTCAGCCCCGCTAAGCATCGCGGCATCGCAACCGTCCTCACGGCTCTAGCCGCTCAATTCCTGCGCGTCACTTGTGAGCGGAGATCGCTTGGGGAGCCACAAGAGCCGTTGTCTCAAAGTCGGGACAATCAATAGCCGCTTCTGACAGCGCTGTTGCTGGATGCACCGGACATTTTAGGTGGTAGTCATGGGTGAAAAACTGACAGTCGGCACAGGGTACGCGATGCATTTGCTGGCCCCGTCGCCAGCTGTCCCGCACGGCTGCCCAGACGTTCCACAGACCCATCAGAGTCACTGCCCAGGCAATCACAAAGCAGAGCGGCACCAAAAATGGCTGGATCCCTCGGGCGGCAAACTGTAAGCCAGTAAAAATTAGTTCCACGGATCGACCCTCTTTCCCCAAACATTCGGATACCGAAGCACTGTCTCCAGGGTAACTTACTGCTCCGCTGCCCCTCACCCAGGGCTTGATTCTGGTTATTCTGGCTCCGTTGCGATCGCAATTCTCACCCCTGACACCCGACGCAGCTGATCCATCACGGCAATCACCTGACCATGGGGCACCTGTGTATCGGCATTGATCACCACCAGCCCACCAGCGTCCGGAAGCCGCTCAGCCACAGCGTCTGACAAGGCCGTTACCGTCACGGGGGTTTCATCCAGCTGCAACTCTCCGGCTGCGGTTAGGGTGACCGTCAACCGCTCGGTTGCCTGGGGTGTAGCCGTAGCCGCCGTGGGCAGATCGACGGGTAGCCCCTCTCCACGCACCAAAAACAAGCTGGAGAGAATGAAAAAGGCTAGCACCGCGAAGATCACGTCAATCATCGGCACGATGTTGATTTCGTAGCGAGATTCTGGCTCTTCTGGCAACTGCATAGATCTAGGCTCCATCCCCCTCCCCAGTATGCCGCCGATCTCGACCAGAACTCGACAGGATAGGAACCCTGCCGCCAAACACGGCCCAAGTCTACTGGCAGCCTGGGACAGCAGCCCAAAACCGAACTCAAATCAGCCCCAGACT
>PXDR01000434.1 GCA_003566335.1 Cyanobacteria bacterium T3Sed10_344R1 | reverse complement strand
GTCATAGCGCGATTCTCCAGAATCTAATGATCTACATACGGAAAATAAATCCGCTGCTCATGGGAGATCCTGCAACTGCTGGGGTGCGATCGCACCCAAATAAAAACCGACTTGGCTATCTATGTAAAGCAGTCAAGGGATAGATGAGCAGAGTTTACTAATCTTTACCGTATTTCTTATTATAGGGGGGATTCCTGAAAAGTCACTCGGGAAAACCGATAACGGTATTCTCTTAAGCATTTATGCTCATTGGCTTTCGGCGATCGGGGATCGGGGCAATTTGTCGGGGATGACCTGTCTAGAGGGCGCTGATTGGCTGCTGATTTTCTCAGGTTGCTCGTGGATTAAGTCTGCCGATTGCCGAGCCGCAGCTGCAGCCCCACCAGTACCAGGGTGACGATTAGCAGCAGGGTGGCCCCGGCGGCAGCGTAGCCAAAGTCAAACCGGGCAAATGCCTGTTCATAGATGTAGTAGATCAAAATATTCGTGCGGTTGAGCGGCCCGCCGCCAGTAATCACGTAGACCTGCTCGAAGCTGCGCAGGGTGAAGATCACCGTGGTCACAGCGGCAAAAATTAGGGTCGGCCCCAGTCCCGGTAGGGTGACGTGCCAAAATTGCTGCCTCGGCCCCGCCCCATCGAGTTCTGCGGCTTCGTAGCGATTGCGGGGGATGGTTTGCAGTCCAGCCAAAAACACCACCAGGTTAAAGCCGATTTGCTTCCAGGCGCTGAGCAAAATCAGTACCGGCATGGCCCAGGTGGTGCTGTTGAGCCAGGGGATCGGCTCGACGCCCAGGCCCAAAAGCAGGTCATTGACCGGCCCGTCAGTTTGAAACAGCCAGCGAAACCCTAGGCCCACTGCAACTAGAGAAGTAATAGAGGGAATAAAGTAAGCCGCCCGCAGTAAGCCGCGAAATGCGATCGCCCGATTGAGCAAGACCGCTAGCCCCAGAGGAATGACCAACGCCGGGATCACGGTGGCTACGGTGAAGTAAACCGTGTTGCCCAACACCTGCCAAAAGTCAGGATCTAGCACTAGACGGCGATAGTTTTGCAGGCCAACCCAGCTCACCCCAGCTCGGGTAAAGCTGCCGCTGGTGCCGCTGAGGTAGACCAGATAGGCAATCGGCCAAAATACGAACAGGCCCAGCAATATCAGCGCTGGGGCCAGCAGCAGGGCAGCAGCCCAGCCCGATTGATCCAGCAAATTGCTCAGGCGCTGGGGGGCGGACTGTCCAGACGGTTCAGAAGATGAGGCGGGGAGAGCCATCGGCGGCAAATTGGGGGAGCGCTGCCGCCAGTATGCCCCATTTCTGGCGGGGACACTTTCCGCTAGGCTCATTAAACAATGAATTCTGCCCACGAATTCTGCCGCCCGTTCTTCCCCGTTGCCTGTATGTCTTCTGCCCAGCCGATTCCTGCGCCGACTCTGGTGTCTCCTGCTATTGATCTGCGCCGCCGCGCTCCCCAGTTGGACGCGATCGCACCCGTGCGGCTGGGGATTTTAGCCAGCGGCAGCGGCACTAACTTTGAAGCGATCGCAGCGGCTTGTGCCCAGGGCCAAATCCCAGCCCAAATTGCGGTGGTGATTTACAACAATCCTGGGGCGATGGTGGCAGATCGGGCGACCCGACTGGGGATTCCGGCAGTGCTGCTGGATCATCGGCAGTTTGACAGCCGGGAGGCGCTGGACGATGCTCTGATTGCTGCCCTGAGGCAGGCCCAGGTGGACTGGGTGGTGATGGCAGGCTGGATGCGGCGGGTGACCCAGGTGCTGATTGATGCTTTTCCCCGGCGGATACTCAACATTCACCCCAGTTTGTTGCCCAGCTTTCCGGGGCTGAAGGCGGTGGATCAGGCGATCGCAGCGGGGGTGAAAATTGCGGGCTGCACGGTGCATTATGTGGAGCTAGCAGTAGACAGCGGCCCGATTGTGATGCAGGCGGCGGTGCCGGTGCTGGCCGACGACACGGTGGCTACCCTTCAAGCCCGGATTCAGCAGCAGGAGCACCAGATTTTTCCGGCTGCGATCGCACTCGCGATTCAGTCTGCTCAATTCCCCGTCTAGTTTTCCCGAGTCTTCAGGAGTGTTCTGCTATGGTTGCCCCGACCCTCGTGTTGCGTCGCTGTCGCCTGCGGGATCACGGCCCCAGCGATCCCGTTGTTGACATTGCCCTAGACGGGAACAGAATTGCTGCGATCGCACCCCAACTGCCTGTCACTGCCCCCCAGGAAATTGATGTCGTCGGTCGGCTGGTCAGCCCCCCCTTTGTGGAATCCCACATTCACCTCGACTCCGCCCAGACCATTGGCCAACCCCGCTGGAACCAAAGCGGCACCTTATTTGAAGGCATCGACATTTGGTGCGATCGCAAACAAAGCCTCACCCTAGAAGATGTCCAGGATCGGGCGATCGCCACCCTCAAACTCCTAGCTCAGCAGGGCACCCTCTACGTTCGCAGTCACGCCGACATCAGCGATCCCAGCCTCACCGCCGTCAAAGGGCTGCTAGCCGTGCGCGAAGCGGTCAAAGACTGGATCACCCTGCAAGTCGTCGCCTTTCCCCAAGACGGCCTGTACCGTCGCCCGGGCCTGGAAGACAACCTAATTGCCGCCCTAGAACTAGGGGTAGACGCCGTGGGGGGCATCCCCCATTACGAAATGACCCGGGAAGACGGGGTGCGATCGGTGGAGCGGATATTCGAGCTGGCCGAACGCTACGGCAAGCTAATTGACATCCACTGCGACGAAACTGACGACGAGCAATCCCGCTTTTTAGAAGTGATGGCCGCTTGCGCCCTGCGTCATGACCTGGGCAACCGGGTCACCGCCAGCCACACCACCGCCTTTGGCTCCTACAACAACGCCTATGCCCAAAAGCTAATGGGGCTGCTGCAAAAAACTGACCT
>PXDR01000523.1 GCA_003566335.1 Cyanobacteria bacterium T3Sed10_344R1 | reverse complement strand
GAAAAGGATTTCATGTTGGTTACTCTAAAGCGCTGCCCGTCAGCCGCAGAAATACATCTTCCAGGTTAGCCCGGCGGCGGTGGCGTTGGGTCTCGGGCAGTTGTTTGAGGTGTTGCCCCAGGGCAGAGTCTTCGGGGGGCAAGGCCATCAAGTACCCATCCCCAAAGGCCCGGCCCCATTGCCCCGACGCTGCGGCTAGGTGCGCTAGATGGGCCACATCGTCGCCAATCACCTCCACCACCTCAGCCCCAATTACCCGATTAATCAGAACCCCTGGGGTGCCTTCGTCAATCACTTTGCCCTGCTGCAACAGCAGCAGCCGATCGCAGAGTCGCTGGGCTTCATCCATATAGTGGGTGGTCAACAGCACGCCACAGCCCTCTCGTTTCAGCCGGTTCACCAAGCGCCAAAAGTCTTGACGGGCCTCAGGGTCGAGTCCGGTGGTCGGCTCATCCAAAAACACTACCCCGGGTTTATTGATTAGGGCGCGGGCCAATACCAGCCGCCGCTTCATGCCGCCGGAGAGGTCATCAACTTGGGCTTTTCCCTTGTCCGTGAGATTCACTAATTCTAGGAGTTCCCCCGCCCGCAGCCGGGCCGCCTTGCCGGTGATGCGGTAATGGTGGGCAAAGTGGGTCAGGTTTTCGAACACGGTGAAGTCTGGGTCGAGGTTGTCCTCTTGGGTGACAATGCCCATGTCCCGCCGCCCCTGCGCCGCCTGGGCCGGAATTTGCCAAGGCCCAAGCTGGACAAAGCCTCGGGTGGGTACCACTCGCCCGTAGAGCATCCCCACTGTGGTAGTTTTACCTGCGCCGTTTGGCCCCAGCAGTCCTAAGATTTCCCCAGGATTCAGGGCAAAGTTGACCCCTTGAACCACGGCCTGATCGCCGTAGCATTTCCACAGGTCGTAGGCGGTGAGGGTGAGGGGCATGGGTGGGGGGCTATTGGCTGTTGGCTGTTGGCTATTGGCTATTGGCTGTCTCGGCGGGGGTGAGGTCGGTGATGAGGGCGAGTTCGACGCGGTTTTCTGCGGGGGTTGCGATCGCAGCTTTGACGTTAGGGCCGAAGAATCGCTCGATTTTGGCGTGTTTTTCTTGCCAGGTTTCGAGGGGCATGAGGGGGGAGTCGAATTCTAAAACGAGGCAATAGGCACCGTCTACGGCTTCTTCCCGCAGGCCAGACAGCACGGGGCGGTCGTCGTCGTTGGGGCTGAGGCCAAGGCGTTCTAGGGCTTCTTCTAGGTGAACTTCTTGGCCGTAGCGAAAGCGGGTGACATCTTTACGCACCTGGTTTTGGGTGGCGGTGGCCTGCTGTTCCCGCAGGGCTAGCACGTCGGGGCTAGTCGGCTGGCTGTAGGGAGTGGGTTCGAGCTGGGCGGCTTTGAGCGCCAGTCCCCCCAGCAAAATGGGGACGCCATAGAAAAAACCCACCAAGTTGAGGGTGGCTTGGGCTTTGAAGTAGGCGACAAAACCCACCACCGTCAGAACGCCGCCCACCGTCAGCAGCAGCAAGCTCAGGGGAATTTTACGCAGCATAGGAATCGTTAAGGTTGACCGTTAGGGTTGAAAGTCGTTTCGGGGATCGGCTTGGGGATCAGCCGGGATGACCCCAGGGTCTGAAGCGGGTCAAGCGGCAAGGGTCGGAGCGGCAGCCTAGTCCCCATAAGCATCGTATCAAGCTGTGGCGGGCTGCATTAGCTGCGGTTGCAGGGTGCAGTTTTAGGGGCTGTCTGAGGACTGCGCCCACGGCTTTCTTCTGGAAACCGGCAGGACAAAAGCCCGTCAGAAAAACACATTAGAAAGTAATATTAAGAAGTGTAACAGGCAGGGCCGTGGGCGCATCAAAATTTATGGTGATTGAATGGCTACAGTTTCGGGTGCCGCCAGAGCAGCGGGAGCGGTTTATTCAGCTCGATGAAGAGATTTGGACGCCTGCGATCGCAAAGTATCCCGGCTACCAGGGCAAGGCGATCTGGATTAGCCCCACGGCTCCGGATGAGGTAGCCTTTGTGATTCACTGGGCTAGCCGAGAGCAATGGTTTAGCATTCCGGCAGAGGAACTCGCGCCCACAGAAGCGGCATTCGAGGCGGCAGTTGATTTTGACTATGAGCTGTTGCTGTCTCGGGAGTACCAGGTGCGGCGATTCCCCAGTTCTTGAGCCCGTGGCCCTGCGTTAGCATCAGGGCAGGTTGGCGGCTGGGTGAGGAAGGTAAGCAAATGGCGATGACGTGTTCCCGGTGTGGCAGTGCGATCGCAGTCACGGACATTCAATGTCCCCACTGTCGGCTAACCCTCAAAGCATTTGGCCATCCTGGCATTCCCCTCCATCGGGCAACGGAGGATGCTAGCCTCTGCGACACCTGCACCTACCACGCTGACGACACCTGCAACTTTCCCCAGCGGCCCCATGCCCAAACCTGTACGCTTTACCAGGACTTAAACGCACCGCCGCCGCCCGCACCGATTAAGCCTCGGTTTAGCCTGCGTCGCTACAGTGGCTGGATTGGGTTGGGCGGGCTGGTGTTGATTAGTCTTGCGATCGCACTCAGTCGCTAAAGTCGTGAACTTAAAACCTTGAATTCCCCAAAGCGCGGAATCATCAGAAAAAACATTCCTGATTTTCATTCCTGATTTTATAGATGGTCAGCAGCGACGGACTACGCTGAGTATTCTTGCGATCGCAGTGATTGAAAAAAACAAAACCTAGCCGAACACGCTGAAAACCGCTCGCCCTGTTCGTGCAGCGGCTCCCATGAGCGCAACTTGTCGTTTTACAGGCAACATGAAAGGCGCAGTCTGCTCAAAGGGTGTATCTCAGTTTGGAGCCCTCACCCTAAATCCCTCTCCCAGGTCGGGAGAGGGACTTTGAATCCGGCTCCCCTTCTCCCAAGTTGGGAGAAGGGGCTGGGG
>PXDR01000592.1 GCA_003566335.1 Cyanobacteria bacterium T3Sed10_344R1 | reverse complement strand
CGTTGATTTTCCCAGGGTTGGCCGAGCGGATTAGGCAGCGAACTCATAATTCGCCCCAGACAGGTTCGATTCCTGTACCCTGGACTTTTTTAAAAAAAAGTGCGGTAGTGCGGTCAGAAATTTAAGTGCGGTTGCTGTCCCTATGAAACGTCGGACTTTACTCACTGGGGCAGGTGCTCTGGCCCTGGCTCAGGGGTTGTCAGCCTGCGGGGGACAGACGGAGGAAGTGCCGCGCATTCGGCTGTTACAGGACTCTCTACCATCGCTGCTGTTGCGGCAATTTCGGTCTGAGCCTGGGGTGCCGCGTAATTTAGTGATTGATGATGCGGCGCAGCTAGCCGATCTGTTTCAGCAGCTACAGCAGTGGCAACAGGCTCCGGCAGCGCCGCGACAGTCTGGATTAGGCCGCTGGTTTGGCGGCAACGGGATTCCGCCTCGGGCAGATTTGATCACCCTAGGGGACTATTGGCTAACCGCAGCCATTCAGCAGGAACTGATTCAACCTCTGCCCACAACGGATTTGGCTGGGTGGGAGTCAGTACCCGCCCCTTGGCAACAAATTGCCCAGCGCAATCCCGATGGGCTGGTAGATTCCGAGGGAGCGTTTTGGGGGGCACCCTATCGCTGGGGCAGTTTGATGATGGTGTATCGCCAGCGGCCATTTCAGGATCTGGGCTGGCAGCCTCAGCAATGGTCGGATCTATGGCGGCCTGAATTACAGGGACATATTGCTTTACCAGATCATCCCCGCTTGGTGCTGGGGTTAGCCCTCAAGCATTTAACGGATCAGTTTACGGTGGAGGATCTAGATCAGGTCACGGATTTATCCACCACCCTGGAAGATCTGCACCAGCAGGTCAGGGTGTATACGTCCGATGCCTACCTACAGCCTTTGGCGATTGATCAGCTCTGGCTGGCGGTGGGCTGGTCTACGGATATTTTGCCAGCGCTGGCTCGGTACCGTCAGCTGGCAGCAGTAGCCCCGACGGAGGGCACGGTGTTGACGACGGATTTGTGGGTGCGACCGGCGGCGAATGAAGTGAATGGGGCTGATGGGGATGCGATCGCAGCCCTTTCTCCCCTTATGCAGCAATGGATTGAGTTTTACTGGCAGCTGCCAGTGGCGACGGCCCTTTCGAGCAGCACAGCAGCAGCAGCACCCCAATTTGCCGGGATGCCTGAGCGCGACCTACCCAATGCCTTGCAGGGAGAATTGCCCCAACTGCTGCCCCCTGACCTCATCGATCGCAGCGAGTTCTTAGCTCCCCTTGAGGCGGCGGTGGAGGCAGACTATCTCGACCGCTGGCGCAATTTGCGAACTTAGGGAACTGCTAGCGGCTGCCATTGCCGTTGCCGTTGCCGTTGCTGTTAATCACGTTCTGATTTCTCAAGCTGCGGCGACCTACGTAGTCCATCAGCACCGCACAGGAGAGATCTTCTACGGTGCTGTAGTCGTAGTCTGCCTTGGTGCCAAAGTCGAAATCGGGATGTTGGTCAAAGTCGCAAATGTGGGCGGCCACTGGATCTTGACCGCGAAACAGCCGCACGCTGTAGCCGTAGCCGACGCCAGCACTGCCCAACTGATTGAGCAGCACATAGCGCTCGATGTAGCTGAGGCGGTTCCAAAACTGCGGGTCTACGGCAAAGTCGGCCCGGCGCGGATTGGTGCTGTCGCCGCTGTAGACCACCCACGCCTGGATTGCCCGAAAGTTGTTCAGCCGGTCGATCACCTGGTCTCGCCGCCACCAAAAGCTGGGCATGGTCATAGCGGTGGTAGAAACGGTTTCGTCGGTGATGGCTTGTCCCTGCTGAATCAAGCGGGGGTCGGGGTTAAAGGCGGCAGGGGCAAGCTCTAGATCCAGCAGGGTTGCGATCGCAGCCTCTAGACCACTTCCAGGGGTTTCGGTTGCCGGTTCTGGGGCGGTTTCGAGGCTCTCCGCTGAGCCCGTTTCAGCGGCGGTAGACTCCGCTGAGTCTGGGGAGGAGTCGAGGTTGGCTTGGGCCAGGGGCATCCAGGCTCCTAAGGCCATCAGCCCCCCTAAAGCTGAACCTAGGGTCAGACAACAAGCCAGGCGAACGGGACGAGCCATTGCAGCAAGGCAGCTTAGGCTGCCGGGATAGGAACAGGGGCCAACGTCAAGCTTTGACGATGGATGTGAACCAGGGTCAGCGGGCGCTCGGCCTGCTGGGTCACCATATACAGGACTTGATCAGGCCGCAGTTGGGTTCCGTCGTTGCGGCAGTTGCCGCTGTATTGCAGCACAATTTGCCCCTGGGTCGGGTCAGGCTGGGCCTTGAGCGGTAGATGGGGCTGGGGATCTTGGATTAGGGTTAGGGCTGAGATGCGATCGCAGAGGTTAATCCGGTTCACCTTGCCCGATTTGGTCAGTTTCTCGACCCAGATTTCGTCAGCTTGCAGCACCTGATCTAGCCAAGTTTGCCACTGGTCTAGGCTGGGGATTTCTAGCGGGGTGTCCGGGACAGGGCTGGGTGAGTCTGAGTCGGGGGAATCTAATTCGGGCAAATCTGAGTCGGGTGCGTCGGGTGCGATCGCAACCGTGATCTGATAAGTCGCCGCCTCTAGCTGCTTGGTGGCGGAAGGCTCCTTCACCGGTACCGACTCGACCTGGTAAATCGGTAGTTCCTCAGGCAGGGTGGCCTGTAGCCGCGCTTGAAACTCGGCGGGATCCACCACTTCGGTCAGCTCAAAGTCGATCACTTCTCCCGTACTGGTCGCCCCTAAAGGCAGAGCATTGGCGGGAGAAATTCGGGGGCCAGGGTGAAAGCCGCCGGTAAAGGCAATGGGCAGACTGGCCCGCCGCACCGCTCGGTCAAACAGCCGCAGCAGATCCAGGTGGCTAATCATTGCCATCTCGCCCAGCTTGCCCATGCGCACCCGCAGCCGCTGGGTT
>PXDR01000393.1 GCA_003566335.1 Cyanobacteria bacterium T3Sed10_344R1 | reverse complement strand
TGACTTGATTGCTGGTCACTAGGTTGAGGATGTATTGCTTGGCTGCGCTCAGCTCAGCGTCCGGAGCCCGACCGGGTTGAGGTTCAGACTTCTGTGGGGGGCGGGGTTGAGTCGGGCTTTTGGGTTTAGTTGGGGTGTCAGCAGACACCGTTGACGGCTGGGGGGTGTCAGACACCGCTGGGTTCACCAGACCCAACTGCTTCAGCAAGTCACAGGCAGTCAGCACCTTAGTTTTGCGGGCCAGTTCCTGAAGCTGCTCCACGGTTGGGTTCTGTGTCCCCACCACCAGTTCTCCTCCGGCGGCGGCATTGACTAGGCTGTGATACGCCTCCAAATACACCACGTCCTGAAGGTTGGGCACTAGATGCTGGGTGTTGTCTGAACTGAAAATCTGGCGAAAGAGCTGGTTGCCTTTCGTTTTGGGTTTGCCCAGACTGCCGTGGCGGATTAACACGATGCGATCGCACGTTCCCTTATCCACCAGCTTTTGGCAGGCTTTCATGATGTGACAGAAGCTGGTCATATTGCCGTCTTCTGTCCAGAGCACCCCAGTCTTAGGCGCATTGCCGTAGGCCAAAGAGCGATCGCCAAAAGTGGGGCTAGGCAGGCAGCGCTGCTGGATTTTTCCGGCTTCCAGCGCCTCCAGCGCTTCCCGCAATCGCCAGATCAAATCCTGAGACGACAGTTGCCCCAATCGGTTTAGCCGTTGCTCTGCGGTCTTAAACGTCTTTTGCCAAATCAACTGAAATTGGGCTAAATCATCCTCAGTTTCCGGCGTAGGATCAGCGCCCCCAGGGTTTGGCTTAGAACCAGGCACTGGGGGAACTGGATGGGACGGGATTGGCGGCAGATCCCCCTGGGTCTTGACCCGCTGGATCAGTTTCTGGCCGAGTTGCAGCACATGGCGGGGTAGAGCGCGACCCCCCGGAAAGGCATGTTCTAGATATGCGTAAGTCAGGGGTGCGATCGCAGTTTCCGGCGGTGAACTAGCTTGGGCATGGATGGGAGCCAACCGACTCCCCCACAGCGCTGCGGCCTGCTTCAGGCTGATTTGCTTGAGCTGTAGCCCCTTGTCAATTCGGGCTAAGTCCGCAGGCTGAACCCTTTGCTTACCCTGCTTCCAGGTGCTAGTAATCATGCTGATCAGCACCAAAAAATTGTCCAGCTTTTCGTTATGCAGGGTGGAGTTGAAGTCAAACAGCGGCTGTAAATCTGCCCCTTTGCCGTTGTCTAGCTTCGGAATATTGTCCAGGTTGTCAAAACACAGCACGATTGGCTGGGTGGAGCGGCTAATCCGGCCAAAGTTGAGCAGCAGCTTTTGAGCATCATCCTCAGATAGGATCGAACCCTGCACCTTCAGCAGTTGAGCATCCTCTGCATCTAGGTTCTCGCCCCGCAGCCAGTCATAGCCTAGGGGCCGCAGTTCCGGGTTCATCAGGTCATAGAGCACCCCAAAGAACTCCTTGGCCCGATAAATCCCTACCGGAAAGCTAGCCCGCAGATCGCTGATAAACCGCCGCCGCTCTCCCTGCACCCACTTGATTAAGCTGCGCTCTTGCAGACTGGGCAGTCCCTTCAACCACAGCAGCAATTGAGAGTCCGCCTGACCCGCTGGCGGATTCACCAAACTATCCACGGTTTGCCGCAGCACATGCCGCCACAGGTAATCATGGCTAGGCCAGGGGCCGATGTAGGCAAAGAAGGCTTGGTGATTGAGCTGGCGCTTAAGCTGAGCCAAGAGATGGCTTTTGCCCGACCCAGAATCCCCCACCAAAACTAGGGTGCGCGTGCGGCGATCGGTCTGCACCTGCTTGAGAGATTGTCCAATCTGTTTCAGCGTGTCCTGGTGAATACTGCTGACATCCAAGGCCGGATCTAGAGCATCTTGCCAGAAGTTGCCTGGCTTGAAGGTCACCGGGTCAAAGGGATTGAGATTGCGCTGAACCAGATCAATTAACGAAGTCACGCGGATGCTTTCAGATTGAGGACAGGAGGGGTGGGGGGAAATTCAGAAGGCAGAAGGCAGAAGGCAGAAGGCGAAATTGGGTTAGGGGTTATCGCTGACCACCTGATCCGGCGAGATGGGGGTAATTCCGGCGGGGCGATAACGGCTGAAGTCTTTGCCGTTTAGCGTCAGAACAAATGGCACTGCATTGACCACCATGAATGCAGCCAGGCGGGCATCGTGAACCTGCACCCCAGATACCCCAAATTGATTAACCAGCCTGCGCCAAGTCGGGTAAACCGCTGGGGAATCTGGCAGTAGCTGAAAGAGACCGTTGATGGATTGCAGCACGTCCTCAGCTTCTGAGATGCTAAAGCCTCGACCGTTTCGACTCGCGG
Source organism: Cyanobacteria bacterium T3Sed10_344R1 (assembly GCA_003566335.1). Lineage (GTDB taxonomy): Bacteria > Cyanobacteriota > Cyanobacteriia > Phormidesmidales > Phormidesmidaceae > PXDR01. Next base: position 573 of record PXDR01000393.1, on the reverse strand, counting down.
GACGGGTCAGCACATTCCAGAGTTCTATGCAGTTTTGAGACGTGATGACAAGTTCAATGCCCCTGTCCCTGGCTGCGGCTAGAGCATTGTGGGTCAGACTATGCAGGTTGCTGTCAAAGTCTACTGACCGGAGCAAAACATTGGTGTCTACCAAGTAGATCATTATTGAAAGGGGTGACTAAAGGTGATCTCCATAAATTCCTTCTCGACTGACGGCATAGTCAGAAAGGGGGGGCAAGTCTGGATCAACATAACTTTTGAACCGAGCCGTCAAATCATCTAACCGCTGCTTAAACTCTTCGTTGGTTAGGTTAGGGGGGAGTTTGGTCTCTGAAGATGGCGTTTCGGACAGGGGATGCCGCTGTCTCCAGGTAATGAAGTCAATAAAGTTCCGAACTTCAACCAGTTGATCTGGGGGCAAGTCCTGGATTCGGAGGGTGATTTCTTGGAGGAGTGCGCTCATGATTTCCTTTCCTTGGCATTAATCATTCACGGTGATGAAAAAGAGCAGGCTGTCTAGGGCTTGGGGAATTCCGGCTTCCCGTTCTTGGGGGCTGTAGGCGCTGACTTCCT
>PXDR01000596.1 GCA_003566335.1 Cyanobacteria bacterium T3Sed10_344R1 | reverse complement strand
TGCCGGTGCGGCGGGCGTTAATTTCTAGCAGGTAGAGTTGGCCGGTTTCATCTGCGATCGCATCTAAATCAAAATGCCCAACATAGCCCCAGGCTTGCAGCCGTTGGCCCAGAGTGAGGCCACTTTTAACCAGGGCGTCATACCAAGGGGCGGTTGCCAACTCGCGGCTGATCAACGCGCCGGAGAAGCTGCCTTCTTTTAGGAAAAGCTGATTACACACATGGGTCACCCGCACCGGCTGCCCTAAGGGCGGCACAAATAGCTCGACTGAGGGAGAGGTGCGATCGCCCGACTGGCCCGTGGCCACAAACTGCTCCACCACCAGCAAATCTTGACCCAAGAAAGGATTTTGCTGAATCGCCGCATCAATCGCAGCGGTAGACCCCGCCCCAGGGCCAAAAATTAACTGTCCTAAGCCGTCATTGCCCTTGTCCGCCTTGACCACCGCCGTCTGCTGCCGCTGATGAAACCAGGTCACCGCCGCCGCTGCCTGGGCTGGGGTTTGACTCACCATCCCCGCCAACAGCAGCCGATCGGCCTGGGCCAACCACTGCCCCGCCAATGCCCGAAACCCCGCCTTGCTGTCAATGTAGTCTCGCAACCACAGGGCTTCCGGGGCCGGACTCTCCGGCAGATGTACTGTTAACCCCCGCTGCTGAAGTGCGATCGCAAGCTGATAAAACGCTGCCGTGGTGGCATGGGGCACCAACTGGATTTGCCCGTCCTGGCTGTATGCCCGAATTTCGGCCAGCAGACTGGGCTGCTGAAGAATATCCCAACTCAACCGATCAGAAGGCTGTTCGGGAGAGCAGTCATGCCCGCCAGAATACCCACAGAATTCTGCCAGGTATGCTCCATGCTGCACAGGCCGACTCACGATCGATAGATGGGGCAAGGCTTGGCCCTTGGCATCCACCAGGGAAATCAGCCCCCGATCGCCCAGGGTAGCCATCTGATCTAGAAGCTGCTGCCGCTGCTGCCGATCCGTTGCCCGACCGACAAAGTCACAGAACGACTCCACCGTATTGGCAATGAACACCACTGGCCCCTTGGCTGGATCGATCGCGGTCTGCATGGCAGTCGTTGGGGCGGTGCTCATGCCATCTCTAGTTCTGGGCGATTTATCCCAATTCATCCTGCCCCCAAATCCTTCCTGTTGGGTCAAGCCTCGGTGTCAGGATTGGGGATCTCTTCTGCGCCGTCTGGTGCAACATCGTCTGAGCCTGTCGCCGCCGCATCCGCAGATGGGTTGCCACTGGAGTTCGCCCCGCGATTGCGAATGTCTTTGGCTTTGCCGACTAAATCTTGGAAGAAATCTGTCTCCACAATTTCCTGCACCTGGCGGCTGCGCTTGGAGTGATCAATTTCTATTTTGAGGTCAGCCACTTGCTGCTTCAATTTATTTTCTCTGTCCTGGATTCTCTGGGTCATTTTTTCCAAGACGTTGGCCAACTTGCCAATTTCATCTGGAAACCGCCGGTTCCAAAAAACGCTCAGGTTCTGATGATAGCGACCCTCACCAATTTCCTCAGCGGCGATTGTCAAGCCCCGCACCGGACGGCTGACGATGCCCGACACCAGATACACCAGGCCAAACAGCAGCCCGTAGGTGATAGCAAAAGCGCCAAAGACCCGACCCCGGATCGCGGCCTGCACATCGCGGACATAGTTCGCCTGAAAATCGACGCCCAGCATGGCGACAACTTGGCCATTGTCGTCAGTTAACGGCACATAGGCCGAAATCCAGCTGCCAAATTCATCGGAATATAGCTCCCGTTCCGCGATTTCCCCTGTGCGATAAGCGGCCAGGGTGGCTGGGCTAGCGTTGCCAATCCCGAGGAATTCCCCGGCTTTGGTGACATCGTAGTTAGCCCACAAATCGGTCAGGTAAATGGTGAAGGGGAGGTCTGTGTCTGGGGTGGCGACTTGGCGAATATCCTCGGCAGCATCCTCAATCACCACGTAGGTAAAGGGCCAGGCGCGAGGTTCTAGGCTATTAACCTGCTGTAACCACTCCATTTGCTGGCGATAGCGCGGATCATCGGAGAATCCGGCGATATTCGGGGTGCCGGTTTCGTAGAAGTCCAGCAGTTCTTCGACATCGATCCCATCGGCAGCCCCCTGGGCCGTTTGGTTCAGGTCGGTGCGCATGCGCCCCATCGTTTTTTCGGTGGTGAAGCTGTAGAACCAATAAAAGGCTCCGGCAAAGACGCCGCTAAACACCACGCTGAAGCCCACCAGCAGCTTGACCCGCAGGCTGATGTAGCGATGACGAACTGTTGTTGGCAGTGATTTAGGGGCAGGGGGAACGGGGGCGCTGCCAGAGCCAGAAGACTGAGTCATGGGGGAAGTCAAAACCTAGGAAAATCGGGGGGGATGGAAAATCGGGGGCTATAGGTCGAGATTATCTAATACACTGCGACCGCGCTGCCGTCGTTTTAAGCGCCAGTTGAGCAGGCTGCTGTCGTAGACCTGGCGCATTCGCAGAATTGACCAGAGCGCAAACAGGGCTGCGATCGCAGCGAGTGGCCCATATAGATAGACTGCCCGCCAGGCGTCGGCAAGCCCCAAAACATAGCCCGCAGCGGCAATTCCGCCGATCAGCACCGCGCCAATAATCACGCCTGCCGCGATGAGATAGCTGTCTATGAACAGGCTAACCCGGCCTCGCCGCTCCTCGGGAACCAGCCCCTGCAAAGATTTACGCGCAGTTTCGTCAATGCTGTACTGGGGCAGTTTTTGTAAGGCCATAGCCATCACGCTGCCGCTGATGCCTGGCACTGCCACCAAGACCACTGCGCCGAACAGAGCGGTAATCGGCAAAATCAGAAAGGTATTTTTCAGCTCAATGGCGGCAATCACCCGTCGGGTCAGCAAACTCTGCACGGCAATGTAGCCCAGAATCCGGGCCAGGGTGAAC
>PXDR01000599.1 GCA_003566335.1 Cyanobacteria bacterium T3Sed10_344R1 | reverse complement strand
GGGGCGTCAAAAAAGTCGAGGCAGATGATGACGGTGGCGATCGCAATGCCGCCAAAGGGTGCGATCGCAACGCCAATTCCCGGCACGAAGCCCAGGGCAAACAGCAGGGCCACGCCGAAGAAAAACAGCAGCAGTTTTTTCAGCTCAAATGCGATCGCCCGCCACAGATCCCACAGCAGCAGAGTAAGGCTAAAGGGCTGGTCGGCGGGAGGTTTGCCGGTTTGGATCGTCTCTAGTTTTTCCGACAACATGCCGTAGAGGGGAGAGCCCAGCAGTCCGCCAAATTGCAGCAAAATCAGTCCGGTGACGATTAACAGCAGCAGCCACAGCACCGGCTGAATCAGCCAGCCAATCCACTGCAACCAGTCCGGCAGGGCCGCCATCCATAGGGCAATCCGCTGGCTGCCCCACCAAACCGCCCCGGTATAGACCGTGCCCCCCAGAAAGATGTTCAGCACAATCGGCCAGATCACATAGCCCCGCAGTTGGGGATAGCGTTGCAGCAGTCGCAGCGCCCGCAGGGGATAGGTGGCACCGCTGCCGAAGCCGACTAAACCGCCTCCAGTAGGGGTTAGGGCTTTGAACGACTCGGTTGGCGTTGTAATGGACTGGGGCTTGTTGGCCATAGACTGTGGTTCGCTAGCTAAACCCAGCCTCTATTCTGCCGCTATTTCTCCAGCATTAGGGTGCATAACGCCAAGGCGAGGCTTCGCCAACGCCCAGCAATGCACCGCTCTGCCTTGGCATCAGCATTACGTAGGGTGCATTCGCGCAGCAATGCACCGCTCTGCCATGCCCCCATCAGCTTGGCATCAGTCCGCAGCAGGCTTAGGCTGCCAGTCAGGAATCACCGTTTGCTTAGCTCGGGCCACCACCAGCGCCCCGTCGGGCACGTCCTTGGTCACAATGGAACCAGCAGCCACAGTCACCCCTTCGCCAACGTTGACGGGGGCGACGAGGACGCTATTTGCCCCGGTTTTAGTGCGATCGCCGATGGTGGTCGGATGTTTTTTCTGGCCGTCATAGTTGGCGGTGATGGTACCTGCTCCCACGTTCACTCGGTTGCCCAGGGTGGCATCGCCGAGATAAGCCAAGTGAGCCACATTCGTGCCGTCGCCGATGGTGGACTTCTTCACTTCGACAAAGTTACCAACCCGGCAGCCTGCGCCGATGTTGGCGGCCCCCCGCAGGTGGGCATAGGGGCCAACTCGGGTATTGGCTGCGATCGCACTATCGCTCACCACCGAAAACAGCACCGACACATTCTCAGCCAGGGTGCTATTTTCCACCAGACTCCCCGGCCCAATCCGACAGCCCGTGGCGATGGTCGTATTGCCCCGCAGATGGCTCTGGGGCTCAATCACCACGTCGGGGGCTAGGGTCACTGTCGGGTCAATGGTGATGCTGTCCGGCTGAATCAGGGTGACCCCCGCCGCCATCCAGTCGGTTTTGATCCGGTCTTGCAGGGCGTCGTAAGCAGCTGCGAGCTGTTGGCGATTGTTGATCCCCTGGATTTCCGCTGCATCTACCACATCCACCGCCATTACCGGGCTGAGATCCTTCACCACATCCGTCAGGTAATACTCCTGCTGGTCGTTGTCGGCCTTGAGATGGGGGAGAATCGCCGCCAACTTCGACCAGTTAAAGCAATAGACTCCAGCGTTAATCCGGGGATTCTGCCGCTGGGCTGGGGTGCAGTCCCGATGCTCAATGATTTCAGTCAAGATGCCCTGATCCGTGCAGAACACCCGGCCATAGCCGGTTGGGTCAGCCATCTGAGCCGTCAGCACTGTGGCGGCGTTGTTGTTCTGACGGTGGGTGGTCAGCAGCGTTTCTAGGGTGCTGGGGCGCAGCAGGGGCACATCCCCATTCAGCACCAGCAAATCCCCCTCAAACCCGTCTAGCACCGGCAATAGTTGCTGAATCGCGTGGCCGGTGCCCAACTGCTGCGCTTGCTCGACAAACTCCAACTCAGCTTGGTCACCGAGGGCTGCTTTCACCTGTTCGCCGCCGTAGCCCACAATCACCAACTGCCGATCTGGGCCTAGGTCAGCCACACTATCGAGGGCAAGCTGCACCAAAGATCGGCTGCCCAGTTCGTGCAGCACCTTCGGCAGTTGCGACTTCATTCGGGTGCCTTTGCCCGCTGCCAAAACTGCCACTGCCAACATGGTTTTTTCTCCCCGCAATTGCTCCCCACGGAGTATACCGCGCTGGCTTCGCCCAAGGGCAGGTCAAACCATAGTCAGGACAATCCCAAGCTCAGCCCTGCCCCCAGGCCCACCCCTGCCCCTACTAGCACCAGTTGCCAGGTGGCAATGCGGAACCGAAGCAGGGCGACCAGCGCGGCTAAGGATAAGAGGACGGCGACAAGGCTTGCGATCGCAGTGGGTTGGTCAAAAGCAGCCGTCGCCAAGGGGCCGACGGCTGCGGCAATGACGCCGAGCACGGCTGGCTTAATGCCCTTTAGTGCCCCCTGTACCCAGGGATTGCGGCGCAACCGCTGCAACACTGGTGTACCCAGCATAATGAAGACAAAAGACGGGGTGAAAATGGCGATGCTGGCGACCAGCGCCCCCAAAACCCCAGCCACCTTGTAGCCAATAAATGCTGCGGTCAGCACCACTGGCCCTGGACTAAGCTGGCCGATGGCGATGCCGTTAATAAACTCCGTCGGCGTCAACCACTGAAATTGATGCACCACCTCGGCCTCCAGCAGCGGGATAATCACCAGGCCACCGCCAAAGATGACGCTGCCCACCCGCAGAAAAAAGCCGGTCATCGGCAACCAGAACTCACTGAGGCGGCCCCAGTCCCAAAAGTCAGCCGGGGGCAGCACCGTAGCTAGAGCAACTGATCCTGATCCTAGAAGTCCTGGCCCCAGCAGCGGCAGCCCCAGCCCCAGCCACGGCAGGCCAGGACTTCTAG
>PXDR01000213.1 GCA_003566335.1 Cyanobacteria bacterium T3Sed10_344R1 | reverse complement strand
TGGCTAGGGAATGGCTGTGCCATTGGTCGCTGGTGGGGGCGGTGGTGGGATCAACGGTAGGGATGCGATCGCAATGGACTTGAAACCCAGTCAGGCTAAAGAACTGAGGCCGCCGACCCAAGGTTTCCCGCATCAGCAGTTCAAAGCTGGCTTCGGCGGCTTCGTATTGGTAGCCCTCACTCTCTAGCTGCTTCAGCCGCTGTAAGAGTTGGCGACAAGCCGGATCATCTTTCTCTAGCTCAATGCCAAAACTGCGGGCCTTAGCCAACACATTGCTCAGCCCCGCCTGCTCCGAAATCACGATGCGGCGGCGGTTGCCCACCTGCTCTGGGGGAATGTGTTCGTAGGTGAGGGGGTTGCGCTGGACGGCGCTGACGTGGATGCCGCCCTTGTGGGCAAAGGCTGACAGCCCGACAAAAGGCGCATGGTCATCGGGGGCCAGGTTCACCACCTCACTTACCAGGCGGCTGGTGTCGGCTAGGGTAGCTAGTTGGGCCGGGGGAATGCAGTCATAGCCCAGCTTTAGCTGCAAGTTGGGAATCAGGGTGCAGAGGTTGGCATTGCCGCAGCGTTCGCCGTAGCCGTTGAGGGTGCCCTGCACCATCGTCGCCCCGTGCTGCACTGCCGCCAGAGCATTGGCAACGGCGGTGCCGGAATCATTGTGGGTGTGGATGCCCACCTGGGGCGACTCTCCCGGTAAGGTCTGGAGCCACTGGGTCACGTCCTGGACAGTTCGGGCGATGTCGTGGGGCAGGGTGCCGCCGTTGGTGTCGCACAGCACCAGCCATTCTGCCCCGGCTTCAACCGCAGTTTGCAGGGTTTGCAGCGCATAGTCAGGGTTGTGGCGGTAGCCGTCAAACCAGTGTTCGGCATCGTAAATCAGGCGGCGGTGATGCGATCGCAAATACCCCAGAGTGTCCTGAATCATCGCCAGGTTTTCCTCCAGACTGGTCTTCAACCCTGCCGTGACGTGGAGATCCCAGGACTTGCCAAACACCGTCACCCAGCGAGTCCCCGCCGCCAAAATCGGTTGCAGCATCGGCTCCTCAGCCGCCACCCGCCCCGGTCGCCGGGTCGAGCAAAAGGCCACCACCTCCGCCTGGGTCAGGGGTTCCTCCTGCAGCCGCCAAAACAACTGCACGTCCTTAGGGTTTGCCCCCGGCCATCCCGCCTCAATAAACGGCACGCCCAGCCGATCTAGCTCTTGGGCAATCCGCAGCTTATCTTCGACCGACAGGGCTAGCCCTTCGCGCTGGCTGCCGTCGCGCAGAGTGGTGTCGTAGATCCAAATCCGGTGGGGCTGGGAAGTTAAGGGCATATGCGGCAACGTCACGGGGAAATCAGCATCAATCTTTAGCAGACCACACCCAGCGGCAACTGTGCAGGGTCTGCCCAAAACGTAAAGGATAACAAGGGTCTATGACCCTTGAGCCCAAACCTAAGCCCAGAAGGGCAGATAGCGGGCATAGCGGGTGGAGACAGAATCGGCATCCGATTTGATCAATCCAGCGTCTCGGGTAGCGCGGATGATGGTCGAAACGGTTTTAGTCTGGGATGGCATCAGCCGAAAGCGATCTCGCAGGGTTTTGTTCGACATTTGCCGATTGCTGACATACAGCAAACAACAGTGCTGATAGCAAGCCCGAATCCGGTCTGATTTGCTCATGTCGGCAAAGTTTTGATAGGCAAAGAGAATGGCCGTTGTGCGGGTTTCGCCAATCCGGAAGTCTGGGGCAGGCAGTTGGAACACTTCTGCTGCATTCACCACCTTATCGATGCCGCTCCCCTTTTCTTCGCAAATGCCAAAGCGACGCATGAGGTCAGCCAGTTGTTCATTGCGAGATCGGTATTCATCAATAAATCGCTCTGCTGGAATTGGCGAAATACCTGGATTTGAGATTTCCACCCGATCGCCATACATCTCAATCATCACAGAACTTCCCGTTGCCAAAAAGTCTTGGTGAATCAGGGCATTGGCGATCAGTTCTCGAATCGCCTGTTTGGGGAACATCTTCACTTCTTCTCGCACTACTTCCTCAATAAATCGGTTTTGGGGCGCGGCGGTGTTGACGTAGTTCACTAGCCCTGCAAAACCCACGGCATATCCCCGTTGACCCACAATTTCATCTCGGGTCTGAAGTTTATTGATCCCGTCGTAGATCACGACTCGGGGGGCTTTGCGAGCTAATGCGGGGGAAAAGGCGTCTAGTTTTTTGGCCAGCAGGATGCGGCTAGGTTGGTAATCAGCCAGCCTCCGGCAGTGTGTCGAATGAAGCCTTCGCTCTGGAGCCGAGCCAAGACACCATCGCGAGTGGTGGGATAGGGGATACCCAGCAGTTCAAAGTAGGTTTGGGTATCCAGTAGGGCAATGACTGCTTCGGCACTGGCGTCAGCTTGGGCGGGTTGGCTGAACCAGTCCTGGGGATCTTCGGCAAAGATGCGTTTCAGTTTGTCTGGGGTCATGGGCACCAGATCTTCCCCGGCACGCATCCAGTAGGTGCCGTCGAGGGCTAGGGGTTGACCCACTGGACGCTCTGGAATTTCAAACACCAGCACTCGACCATCAGAATGCTGAAGTTCGGTCACTTCTACGCGGAATCTTAGTTTCTCAACAATACGGGCTTTGATGTTGTTGAGGTCAGTTGGCGATTGAAAGGCTTGGGTGCCCACGACCTGGCGAGGCGGTTGGTTGGAGACCCCCAACACCAAATGACCGCCCCCTTCGTTGGCGAAGGCAATGCAGTAGCGGAACAGTTTAGTGGTGTCGTACTGGATTTTGGCTTCTTTGAATTCAAGTTGCTCAGTTTCGGCAGGGGAATTGAGCCATTTTTCCAGGGTGTCTAGCCTGAATAATTCACGAAAGGTGAGGGAGGCACAGAAAAAAGAGCCTGAAGCGGTTTAGCATCAAGCTCTTCAACAAATTAAGTGCCTCCAGT
>PXDR01000626.1 GCA_003566335.1 Cyanobacteria bacterium T3Sed10_344R1 | reverse complement strand
GTTAGGCAAAAAAAGCGGGAAGGTTCTTTTTGCCTGGTGTTCTCCTCTCAACCAGTCAACGGTCGGAGTCAAGGCGGGCACAGTACTCCTTGACTCCTTTTTTCTCCACACCCTCCCCAGCCTTGCTCAGCTTTTCTATCTCCGCTCCAACGCTCTACAGACATATCCTTCATTTTTCACAGGCCGCCAGCCTTGCAGGCCGCAAGTCTTGAAAACAGCGAGACCACGCTCTGAAAACAACGGGTTTTCGCCCTCTCTCCCCACTTGTTGAATTCTCTATCCCCATTGACCATGCCTCAGACCACCGCAATCCAGACCACCGCAATCCAAACCATCCCCGATCCTCAAGGGGTCAAACCAGTCCCTCAAACCGTGACTCCCTTGCTGTTGACGAAATCTGGATTTAAGCTGCAGGGTCAAGTTCACAGCTTTATTGCCGATCCCGCCCAGCCAGGCCGAGTTCAGTCCGTCACCCTGCGAACCCCTGACGGCAGCTACACCGTCAAGCTGGCTAAAGACCTCCGCCACAGCTTGCCCCACCGGCTTCAACCTGGGGATGGGGTAGTGATCTTTGGGAAATCAAAGTTCAAGTCCGACGGTCGCCTTTCCCTCAAAGCCAAGCAGGCATTTCCGGCTGTGCTCACCCCCGGGGCAATCCCGCCCACGGTTGAACCCACGGCCCCCCAAGCTGCTCCACCCGCTGCGCGCCAATCTCCTCCAGTTGAAGCACCCGGCAAATCAAGCCCCGCTAAATTGGGCAAAGTCATGGTGTGCAGCAAGTCAAAATGCTGGAAGCGTGGCGGTCAAGCCATCTGCGGAGCCCTAACCCAGGAATTAGCGGATCGCGGCTTAGCCGACCAGGTATCGCTGAAGACGACCGGCTGCATGGGCAAATGTAAGTCCGGGCCAAATGTGGTCTTCATGCCCGATAAAGCTCGTTATGGGGGCGTATCCCCCCGCGTAGTTCCCGAGTTAGTAGATCGTCACTTGGCAAAAGGCGAAGACGCGAAAGACCAGAGCTGATCAAGTCCCGGACTGAACTAGACAAGTTTCTCCCTAACTGCAAAAGACCGCAGGCTACCTAGGCAGCCTGCGGTCTTTTCAATTTCGCCTCACGCCAGCGTCTGGTGGAGTAGGCTAGATAATCATGCCGTCGGGGATCACCGCGTTCTTCAGCACGACCACAATGCCACTGCGGATGTAGAAACCGAGATCTTCCCGTTCGGCCTCCTCGACCCGCTCTTTGTTGACGATTTGGACATTGCGTCCCACCCGAGCATTTTTGTCCACAATCGCCTTGCGGATTACAGACCCTTCGCCAATGCCGATGGGAATTTTGCCGCGAGTCAGATGCTGGCTGCTCTCAGATGAGGGCTCGTAATAGTCAGAGCCCATTAGCAGAGAGCTTTCAATAACGCAGTCAGCGTGGATGCGCTGCCGTAGCCCCACCACCGAGTTAGCCACCCGGCAATTTTTCAGGATGCAGCCCTCACCGATAATCGACTCGATAATCTGACAGTCCAGCAGCTTGCTGGGGGGCAGATAGCGTGATCGGGTGTAGATTGGGGCGCTATCTTCGTAGAAGCTGAAGGGCGGCTGGGGCTGATAGGTGAGGGCAATATTGGCGCGATAAAACGCCTCGATTGTCCCAATATCTTCCCAGTAGCCGTCAAACAGATAAGCCTGAACGTTGTAGTCTTTGGCCGACCCAGGGATGATTTCTTTGCCGAAATCTGTTTGATCCAGGGAGCGCTTTAGCAGGTCAATCAACACCTGACGCTTGAAGGTATAAATCCCCATGGAAGCAATATAGGGCTTTTGCTTCGCTTGGTCGGGGGTGAGTCCCAGGGTGGTGGTGTCTACCTGCATTTGCCGCAGGGCATCCCCTTTAGGCTTTTCGTAAAAATCAACCACTCGACCCGAGCCGTCAATCTTCATTAAGCCAAAACTAGAGGCGAGGTCTTCACCAATGGGCACCACTGACAGGGTGATATCAGCCCCGGTGCTGCGATGACGTTCGATAAACAGGCGGTAGTCCATCCGATACAGATGATCGCCCGATAGAATCAAGAACTCATCGACATCAAAAGATTCTAAGAGCCAGAGATACTTGCGAACTGCGTCGGCAGTGCCCTGGAACCAGCTGGGGTTTTCTGGAGTTTGTTGAGCGGCCAACACCTCAACAAACCCATCGCTGAATTGAGAAAAGCTATAGGCTCTGGCAATGTGGCGATTGAGAGAGGCGGAATTAAATTGAGTTAAGACGTAAATTTTTAAGATTTCTGAATTGATGCAGTTGCTGACTGGAATATCGATTAATCGATACTTTCCAGCCAAGGAAACTGCGGGTTTTGCCCGATACTTGGTCAACGGGTAGAGGCGGGTTCCGGCACCCCCTCCAAGAATAATCGCCAGTACTCTTTTCACAAAGAACCTCTGAACTGCCAGTAGTGTTCCATTTTCATGCCTAGTTTATCTTCAAGTGTGAGACGGTCTGGGGCAGTTTGCAAGGGGGATCCGGAAATAATCTTTCGGATGTGTCCTAGCTAACGATCACAATTCCTAATCATAAGGATTGCGTTATTTGACTTGTGCTTTGGCCCTAAGAATGCCTACTCGCACCAAATACTGCCCTGGCGAGGTGGCAGGGTAATCTGTAGGGTTGAGGCTGATTTTAGGCGCAGGTCGCCCGAGCCATAGCAGCGTTGTTGGGGAATTTGGCCTAGTTCAGCGCCGGATTTTGCCCAGTCGCAAGTCAGGCTGGCAGTTTGATCCCCAGCGTTAACAGCAATCACGAGGGTCTCGTCGGGGCTGTGGCGGGCAAAGCAATAGCAATCACCTTGGGTCACAAGCTGGGTGTAATGACCGGTGCGCAGGGCCGGGTGGGTGTGGCGCAGGGCAATCAAGGTTTTGTGCTGGTTCAGCAGGGCTTGATCCCATT
>PXDR01000540.1 GCA_003566335.1 Cyanobacteria bacterium T3Sed10_344R1 | reverse complement strand
TTGTTCGGAATGCGTTCTAGCCCAGTTCTGACAACGTTTGAGGACGTTCGATATGGCTCAATCTCTACACTCATTTAGCAAAGCTCACGGCATCGCTAAGACAACGGCTTATGACTGGCTCAAGTCTCAGGGTTTCGATATCAGCAATGGTCTTAGTGATGATGCGATCGCAGCCCTGAGCGAGCACTTTGGCCTATCCCAGCAGCCCCAGGCTCAACAACCCATCCCCCCAACAGCTACGACCTACACCGTCCCTAGTCCTGGAGCTTTAGCTCTACCTAAACAGCCTGAGGAGCTTGCCCTGGGGCGTATTGGTGGTGGGCAGCTCTCCGACTTCCAGCCCGAAGACATCGACCGCTTTCTATCGGCTTGCGATGTTTTCCAGCAGGCCGTTGACACCGATTGGGAGCGCCAACAGCAGCTAGCCCAACGCAAAGCCGCCGCTGCCGCCAAGGTAAAGGCGAAAGTTGCGGCAGTTCGACAAAGCGCCACTTTGTATCAGGCCCGCAGTGATGCCGCCGCCATGTTGAACCAGCAGCTTGACTCAGAGCTATCTGCCGGGATGGGAGAGCTGGGAAAGTACACCGCCGCTCCTGGGGAGGCTTAGCCCTGGCCTTGGTTCTGGGTTTGGCTGGTGGCGTTGGGATCGCAAGCTTGACCAGCGCCCTGATAGACCAGCGCATCGAAGTAATGGAAAGCCAGCAATGACTTTGACCGACGAATACCGCCGCCAACTGGCGATTTACCTAAACCCTGCTGACGTGGATCGCATCCTGCCCCTAGTGACCAAAGCCCCCAGTGAGCTGAGTCAGACCGAGCGGGCAACCCTTGCCGACGCAGCCCAAGTGATCCGATACGCGAAATCTAACTGAGCAGAAAAGTTTGACGGGGGGCGATGGGTTAGAGGCCATCGTTCTCCCCCCTTTGTCCCTAACGAGACCTAACGATCATGCCTGAATATCGCAACATTTGCGGGGTGATGAACCCCTATGACTGCTCGAATATGCTGCTAGACGCCACCCACAACGGGGGAGACTTGCCGCCGTTGCCGCCTGAGCTACAGCAGCGTTTAGAGGCGCATCGTGGGGGATCTGCTGCACTGTATCTAGAAGATATGCAGCGAGCGGAAAACATCACCACCACCGCCCAAACATCACCAGCCCCCACCCCCACCAGCCCCAGCCCCAGTGCTGGGGAGTTGAGCGGGTTTCCCTTGCCGTTCTTGCTCATAGCAGCAGGTGGCCTCGCCTGGGTCGGTATCAAGGCCGCAGTTGAGCGGTTCAATAGCTCTGACGACGACTTAGACAGCCTTGACCGTGAGCTGGAAGCTTGGGAGAAGCAGTTAGGCACAGTTGAGCCTGCCGCCTATATCGAGCCCCAGGCGAAGCCAGCAGCGGCCAGTAGCCCGCCTAACCCCATTTCCCTGATTGAACTGCCGCAGCCTGTTCGGCACACCTTTGATTGGCCGCTGCTGCGCGATTCCGCCACCTATCCCCACCTGCTGATCCTTGGCAAAACTGGAGCCGGGAAAACAACCCTGGCCCGTCGCGTGATTACCGACTGGGGCGGCCAAGCGCTGGTGATTACCCCGCACTGCAAGCCCGGTGAATGGGGAGAGCTAAAAGTGGAGGGAGCTGGTCGAAACTATGCCGAGATAGGCCGCGCCATTGCTGGATTAGTGGATGAGATGACGCGACGCTATCGGCTCTATTCGAGCGGCATTGAAGATTACCCCACCTGGTCGATCGTCATTGATGAAGTTCCCGCAATCATGGCTAACTGCCCCGATGCGGGAAGTCACCTTAAAGAATTGGCTCGGGAAGCTCGCAAGGTCAAAATGCGCCTGCTGGTCTTGAGCCAGGGAGACGAAGTAAAGACCCTTGGCATTGAAGGAGAGGGATCAGTCCGGGAGAGCTTCACCCGCGTCTTGCTTCGCGGCTTCATTGAAAAACTGCCCGAGTCGGTGCGGTCGGAGCTTGGTGAGTATCCCTATCCCTGTCTGGTCAATGGAGTGGTGGCAGACATCGATCAGCTGCCAGATCTGCCCATTGTTGAGCCATTGCAGGATGATTGCAGCTCCGTTGCAGCAACAACAGCACAACGGCTAGAGGCCATATACAACGGGCCTGCAATGGAGCCACAACGGCCCAACAATGGCGACAATGGCCCAACCTATACCCCGGACAATCTAAGCCACCAGCAGGCAGTTGAGCGCATCCAGCAGCTAAAGCAATCGGGCCTAAGCCAAACCAAAATCATCGAAACCCTTTGGGGTGTCAAAGCAGGCTCTAACCGCCCCTATGAATCCGCCCGTGCTGAGTACAAAACGATCACTGGAGAATAAGCATGTCTGGAAAATCATTTCAACGGGCCTCGACCTGGTACTCAGTCGTTCAGTTCAGTTGCTACGCAGCAGGCGGTTACCTGCTCTATGCCAACGTCCAACTCTCACGACTGGGCCTGGCTGCTGAGGGCTGGGGGGAACTATGGGTAAACTCAGCCGCCGTTGCCATTGCCGCTATTGAAGCTGCCATCAGCATCTATGTGGTCAGCCCCGACAACTGGGACGACATCTATCAGAGCTTGGCCGGGATGGGTGGCAGCGACGACAAGAAAGCTCTACCGGGCTGGCTCAAGATGATCCTTTCTGCCCTGATCGTGGGAGTAGTCTTAGCAATTTGCTTTGGGGCGTATGCCTTCGACTGGTACTCCAACTTTGCCGGACTCTACGGCCCTGGGGCTGAGATAACCCAAAAAGCGATCCTGTTCTGCCTAGCCATCAGCTTGGGCACTGAAGTCTGTGCCTTTCTGGGACATCAGGTGGGACGGCTGGGCAAAATTGCCAAGCAAGACCAGTTGCAGGAAAGCATGGAGATCGATCCTCAAAATATCTACGCTGCTGAGATTCGCAAACATCGGATCATGCTGGCAAAGCAGGCCGCGC
>PXDR01000604.1 GCA_003566335.1 Cyanobacteria bacterium T3Sed10_344R1 | reverse complement strand
TCGACTGGTACTCCAACTTCGCGGGGCTCTATGGCCCTGGGGCTGAGGTGACCCAAAAACGGCTCTTGTTTTGTCTGGCCATCAGCCTGGGCACTGAGGTCTGTGCCTTCCTGGGGCATCAGGTAGGTCGCCTCGGCAAGATTGCCAAGCAGGATCAGTTGCGGGAGGCGATGGAGATTGAGCCTCAGAACATCTATGCCTCAGAGATGCGGAAGCACCGCAACATGGTGGCGAAGCAGGCAGCGCGGGATCAGATTCGTCAGGAACGGGCGGCCTATGCTGAGCAGTTCCGGCGGCAGCAGTCGGGGCTGTAGCCAGCTAGGGTTGGGGAGTCGATCAAGGAAAGCCCCGGCCTTCGGACTGGGGCTTTAGTGATGCTCAGTCGGTAGCCACTGTCTAGAGTCTGAAAATCTTCTACTTCCTGGTTTGAGATGGAGCGGATAGCGGTGAAAGTCCTGGTGAGTAGCGCTCTGCGCTTAAATAAAACCTGAGCCCTGTCTGCATCAGCCTATTTCGAGGAAGATTAAGACCATGAGCGCCATCCTGTCTGAATTTACCCTCGAAAATTTCAAGAGTTATCGTACTGGGCGGCTTCCCCTTGGCCCCCTCACCGTGCTCATTGGCGCAAACGCCTCCGGCAAAAGCAACGCATTAGAAGGACTGCGGTTTCTCTCCTGGCTGGCCCAGGGTCAAAGACTTATCAGCATTCAACACACCGTCAACGACGCCGACCGCATTGTCCGGGGGCGAGTCGATGACCTTTGCCATCAGGGTGAATCCAGCTTTTCTGTCGGGTGCTCCTTGCAAGGCAGTGAATGGGATCAGCTCACGATGTCGCTTACCCTCCGGGATGGTGACCTGCATATTAGTCGTGAGTCCATCACCAATACGGCCAACCAAACTAAACTCTACGAACTAGACCAGCCCTCCCAGGGGGTTGGCACCGCTGTGAGCGTGGCCTACAACAACTTTGCGAGAGGCCGAAACAAGCCCCACATCGTCTGTAGCGATCAGATGGCGATTTTTGGGCAACTCGATAGCCCTGCCACCTTCAATACCAAACATAAGCAATCGCAACAGGTGATTCCCGCCACCGTGCGCGATTACCAGCGGGTACTAGAAAACGTGCTGTTTCTCGACCCTGCTCCTGCCAGGATGCGGGAATACAGCTTCACTACCGAAAAACGCTTGCAGGGGGACGGCACCAACCTCTCCAGCGTGCTCTATCGACTGTGGCAAGAAACAGAAGCAAATCAGCAGGCAATTTTAGCGTTCATTCAAAGCTTGCCAGAGCAGGCCATCACCGGCATCGACTTTTTAACCGGGCCTCGGGGTGAGGTCATGGTGCGCTTACAAGAAAACTTTGGAGCGACTGAACGCTACTGTGAAGCCGCCCTGCTCTCTGATGGCACCCTTCGGGTTTTAGCAATTGCAGCAGCTATGCTCTCAGCCACCGAGGGCAGTTTGGTTGTGATAGAAGAAATTGATAACGGGGTACACCCCAGCCGGGCTGAGCACCTCTTGACTAGCATTCGGGCAATTGCTGAGCGACGTAACTTGCGGGTGCTGCTTTCAACCCACAACCCGGCCCTCATGGATGCCCTTCCTAATGTGGCCTTGGGAGATGTCGTCTTTTGCTATCGCGATCCCCAGGACGGCAATAGCTGCCTGGTCAAACTGGGCGAGATAGATGATTTTCCTGGGCTGGTGTCCCAGGGGCCACTAGGGCAATTAGTCACCACTGGGGTGGTTGATCGCTTCATCAAGTCCCCCGTCACCCCCGAAGAAAAAAAGCAGAGAGCGATAGACTGGCTGGCTAGCCTCCAGCGTCAACCAGCATGAGCAGCGTTTGTTTAATCGATACCAGCATCTTTCTGAACCTGCTGGATGTTCCCTACTGCAATGAGTCCAGGTCAGAGATCGCCAAGGACTTTCTGACGTTTACCGAGGCGGGCTGCACCTTTTTGCTGCCCATGGCCACGATTCTAGAAACTGGCAACCACATTGCCCAGAACGGTGATGGTAATCTTCGGCGTGAAACGGCGATGCGGTTTGTGGATGCAGTTAAGGGTGCATTGACCCCAATTGCTACGGCGATCGCAGGGGCCAGAGCTTTTCTCCCTTTAGCTGTTCGCCCTGGGGTGTCTCGATAGTTCAGCAATTCAGCCGCTCTGCCACCTGCTTAATTTTGTCGCGGGTATAGTTCTGACATTTAACAGGTTCTCAGCGGTACGGAGTCCTGAGAGATACGCGCCGTGAACGGTGCCCCGATAGGTTGCGATCGTATGCTCCCCTGCAAAAAATAAAACATTGGCCACAGTTTTCCCTAAGCGGTCGAAGTCTTTAGGGGGTGAGCCCACGGCGGCCTTGCAATCCCCTCAGGGGCAAGACGTTAGCGTAAAGTGCGACCTCCCAAACGTCCTAGACGCAACGATAATCCTACTGCGATCAGAATCAAGACCAAATTGAGCAAAACGATGAGCAGCGGCGGAGAAGCTGGGGTCTGTTGCTGAACTGTCCAAACAGCGCTCAGGGTCGGTAGCACCACAGCCAGGCATAGGACAGGCACAACTCGATACGCCCAGCGCTGTCCCTGACGAAAAGGGCCAAACAGTATCGACAGCACAGCAATAGCCGTAGCGCTTAGCCCTCCCCCCGCTACTCGGATCAACGCCAGAATCACGACTTGCAGTTCTGGTTCTAGCGTTGCCCAGTCACTGCCAATCGCCTGGGCATGGTATGGCATAAAAGTGGGCGTTAACAGGTAGGTGAGGCCAAACCCCAGTGCCGTTAATGCCGTCAGGCCGTAACAGATTAGAACGATAGTAGTCATAAGTTTGGCTGACACCGGCTTAGTTTTAGCATGGAAAATTTTTGGTCGTTAAGGCTGAAACCTAGACGAGCGTAGCGCCCGAAGTCGCCACTACTCCCAGCCTTGAAATCTAGC
>PXDR01000349.1 GCA_003566335.1 Cyanobacteria bacterium T3Sed10_344R1 | reverse complement strand
CAAGACTAAGAAACCGCTATCGACACGATTTAGAGGGTATTTCAGTATGCACCTGAGTGAAATAACTCACCCCAACCAGTTGCATGGTCTATCCATACATCAGCTTGAACAAATCGCCCGTCAAATCCGTGAAAAGCACCTAGAAACCGTCGCGACCAGTGGTGGACATCTAGGCCCAGGACTCGGCGTGGTCGAACTGACGTTGGCGTTGTATCAAACCCTTGACCTCGATCGCGACAAAGTGGTTTGGGATGTGGGTCACCAGGCATACCCCCATAAACTCATCACCGGTCGCTACGACCAATTCCACACCCTCAGACAAAAAGACGGGGTCGCGGGCTATCTCAAGCGCAGCGAGAACCGTTTTGATCACTTTGGCGCTGGCCATGCCTCGACCAGTATTTCCGCCGCCCTGGGCATGGCCCTGGCTCGCGATCAGCAGGGCGAAGACTACAAGGTCGCCGCAATTATCGGCGATGGCGCGCTAACTGGCGGTATGGCCCTAGAGGCGATTAACCATGCCGGTCACCTGCCCGACACCAATCTGGTGGTGGTGCTTAACGACAATGAAATGTCGATTTCGCCCAATGTGGGGGCAATTCCCCGCTATCTGAACAAGATGCGCCTCAGCCCGCCTGTGCAGTTTCTCTCTGAGAACCTAGAGGAACAGTTCAAGCACCTGCCCTTTGTCGGCGAGTCCCTGACCCCAGAACTGAATCGGGTTAAGGAAGGCATGAAGCGGCTGGCTGTCCCCAAAGTCGGGGCCGTGTTTGAAGAGCTGGGCTTTACCTACATGGGGCCAGTTGATGGCCACAACTTGGCAGAGCTGATTGCCACCTTCAAAGAAGCCCACAAACATGTCGGCCCGGTGCTGGTGCATGTGGCTACCACCAAGGGCAAAGGCTATGCTCTGGCTGAAAAAGACCAGGTCAGCTACCACGCCCAGTCTGCCTTTAACCTGGCAACGGGCAAGAGCAAGCCCCCCAGCAAGCCTAAGCCCCCCAGCTACTCCAAGGTTTTTGTCGAAACCCTGATTACCCTGGCTGAAAATGACCCGAAAATTGTTGGCATTACGGCGGCCATGGCTACCGGTACTGGCTTGGACAAACTGCAGGCCAAACTGCCCAAGCAATACATCGACGTGGGCATCGCTGAGCAGCACGCAGTGACCCTGGCGGCGGGCCTAGCTTGTGAAGGCATGCGCCCTGTGGCGGCAATTTACTCCACCTTTTTGCAGCGCGGCTTTGACCAGATCATTCACGATGTCTGCATTCAGAAGCTACCGGTCTTTTTCTGCCTTGACCGGGCGGGGATTGTCGGGGCGGATGGCCCAACCCACCAAGGGCTCTATGACATTGCCTATCTACGCTTGATCCCCAATATGGTGCTGATGGCTCCCAAGGATGAAGCGGAACTCCAGCGAATGCTCGTGACCGGGATTAACTATACCGATGGCCCCATTGCCATGCGCTATCCCCGAGGCAGCGGCTATGGCGTGCCCTTAATGGAAGAGGGCTGGGAACCGCTGCCGATTGGTCAGGCTGAAATCTTGCGCCAGGGAGATGACCTGCTGCTGTTGGGCTATGGTTCCATGGTGCATCCGGCGATGCAGACTGCGGAAATCCTCAGCGAACATGGGGTGCAGGCCACGGTGGTCAACGCCCGGTTTGCCAAGCCCTTGGATCAATCCCTGATTTTGCCCTTGGCGGAGCGCCTAGGTAAGGTGGTGACCTTGGAAGAAGGCTGCCTGCCCGGCGGCTTTGGCTCAGCGGTGGCGGAAGCCCTGCTGGATGCCGACATGACGGTTCCCCTACTGCGGCTAGGGGTGCCCGATACTCTGGTAGACCACGCCAAGCCGGATGAGTCTAAGGCCACCCTGGGGCTGACCCCACCGCAAATGGCTGAGCGCATCTTGGCCCGGTTCCATGCTGACCAGCCGGCGGTGAGTTTTTCCAAATGAGTCCCACTGTTGAACAACAGGTCTTTCCGGTGCTGTGGCAGGACGATCATGTTCTGTTGATTGACCAGAACCAGCTGCCCAACAGCTATACGCTGGTGGCGATCAACCGCTGTGATGACATGATTACTGCCATCAAGTCCCGGATTGTGCGGGGCGGGCCAGCCATTGGCATCGCGGCGGCCTATGGGGTGTACTTGGGCAGTCGCGAGATCCAGACGACTGACCACATGGCGTTTTTAGAGCGTCTAGAGGCGATCGCAGATCAGCTGCGTCAAACCCGAGTCCACAAGGCAAACCTGACCTGGGCCACCGAGCAAATGCTGCAAACGGCTCGCCAAAGTACAAGCACCGTTGAACAGCTGCGGGCTGAACTCTTGGCCAAAGCTCAGCAGCTGCAGCAAGATAATTGGGCTACCTGCCAAGCAATTGGCAAGCACGGTCTATCGGTGCTGCCCGCGGAGCCCGAAAAGCTCAGTCTCTACACCCACTGCAACCACGGAGCATTAGCCACAGCTGGTTATGGCACCTCCCTGGGGGTGGTGCGGGCGGCCTGGCAGCAAGGCCGCTTGGCGGGCATCTATGCCGGAGAAACCCGTCCTCGGCTCCAAGGATCTCGACTCACCGCTTGGGAATGTGTGCAGGAGGGCATTCCGGTCACCATTGTCACGGACAGTATGGCAGCCCACTGTATGCAGCAAGGGCTGGTGCAGGCGGTGGTGGTGGGGGCTGACCGCATTGCGGCCAACGGCGACACGCTCAACAAGATTGGCACCTATGGCTTAGCCCTGCTGGCTAAGGCCCACAATTTACCGTTCTTGGTGGCGGCTCCGCTGTCTACGATTGATTTTGCCTGGGCGGGGGGCGCTTTGGACACCTATGAACAGCAGCCCGCAGTGGAACTGGCCCAAATTGGCGAGGCTGTGGTGGCTCCGGCGGGGGCGGAATTCTACAATCCCTCTTCTGACCTGACCCCGGCAGATCTGATTACGGCAATTGT
>PXDR01000473.1 GCA_003566335.1 Cyanobacteria bacterium T3Sed10_344R1 | reverse complement strand
TGGGGTTTACACCAGTCATTGGCCTCCGCATAGCCCCGCTTATGCAGGTTGGCGATGGTCAGGCGGACGGCGGCTTCGGGGCCGAACAGCACATGGCGCACCTCGGGGGAGCGTTCGGGGAATTGATCCCCGGCAACTGGGCGACAGTCGCCGCTGCGATCGCCAGGATTGCCGCTGCCAGCACCTGTAGCAGCCGGACGGGTGGAGTCAGTTGATTCGAACTCAGTTGGTTCAAACATGATCTAGTTTCCGTTGTGTCTAGCAGTCGTCTCGGCGTAGCTGCGGCGACTGTCCTTACCAGCTCCCACAACAGCCCGACAACTGGAGTCAGTTGATTCAAGCTCTGGCGATAGGTGGGTTGGGGTGCGCTGATTTTGGGAAGATTTGCATTCTCTATCACTGCCTCTAGGTCGGCGTATGGGGCAGAATGAGAAGCACTGTCTATTTTCTGTTTATCTGCGTGCTGCACTCAGCCCGCCTTCAGTCATGGGTTTATCTCGTCAAGTTCGCATTCTCGGGGCAGGGGCATTGGGGTCGGCAGTGCTGATTCTGAGCGCTGCGATCGCAACCTCCAGATCGACCTCACGAGCAGAGCTATTTGCGAACTTTGTTGCGCCCGCACAGCCAACAGACCTGGCCCAACTCGTTAGCGACCCCACCCGCTACACCGCCATCTTGCCCGGAGAGTGCAGCCTCCAGATTGACCAAACCGAAATTGGCTGTCAGCCCAACCTCGTTCACATCCTCTACCGCAACGGTCGTGTCGTCTTCAACTTCGTGATGGAAGACGACTCCGTCCTGTCCTTTCGCGGCCTCAGTGACGATCAGCCCGATCCCCAGGAGTACAGCTTGGCCGTAAACGAAGTCGAAGCCATCCTGTCCGAAGACGGCAGCGGCCTCATTCCTGTCGAAGGAGAATGCAGCATGCAAGGCGATCCCATGGCCGACGCCTTTGTCCTCTGTCGAGCCGTAAACGAAGACGGCTTTGAAGCTGTCGGCGAGTTTCAGCAAACGGGCCGCCCAGAACTAAGGGGGCCGGAATAGAGGGCTATTAGCTTTTAGCTGTTGGCTGTTAGCTTTAGATTCGGGGACGACTTCACTCATTCGCAGCCCCCGTTCGCTGATTACCAACAGCCAATCGCCAACGGCCAACGGCCAATAGCCAACAGCTTCTTACCGCTGCATATGCCGCAAATAGCCATTGCGAATCTGCACCACCGGGTGATTCGACATCCGCACCAGATGCTCATCGTGGGTGGTCACAATCACGGTAATACCAATGCCGTTCAGCTTCTTGAGGATTTTAATCACCTGCACCGAGTTGTCCACGTCTAGGTTGCCGGTGGGTTCATCAGCCAGCAGTAGGGGCGGGGTGCTGACCACGGCGCGGGCAATGCTGACCCGTTGCTGCTCTCCCCCAGACAGTTCATCAGGGAAACAGCGGGCTTTACCCTGTAGACCCACCATCTTCAGCGTGGGCCACAGGCGGCGGTGAATTTCCTTGCGGCTGAAGCCCTGAGCCCACAGCACAAAGGCCACGTTCTCAGCTACAGTCCGGCGTGGAATCAGCTTGTAGTCCTGAAAGACCACGCCGACCCGCCGTCGTAGCTTCGCTAGGCGATTGCCTCGCAGCTTAGTAATGTCTTGGTCATGCACAATCACCTGACCACTGGTGGCCCGTTCTTGACCATAGAGCAGCTTCAGCAGGGTCGATTTCCCGGAACCTGACGGCCCGGTGACAAACAAAAAGTCCCCCCGGCGGATCTGTAGGTTGATATTAACCAGGGCTTGGCTGCCGTTGGGGTAGGTTTTGCAGGTATTTTGCAGGGTGATGATTGGGGCTGCCGTTGACTGCGGTGGCTTGGGGTCAGTTGCCTGGGCAGCGGCAGCCGCTGTGTGCAGCCGCTGGTTAAGCCGTTGCTGCAGCTCTTCTGATAAGGGAGTTGCATTGGGGCGAGAAACAACAGAAGTCATAGGCCCACGGAGAAAAAAACAAAACGATCGCTGACAAAATCTTCGGCCTGACCGCCAGAAAAGCTGGCAGGAAGCGGGTACTGGCCATGCTAAGCCGTAATTTTTCGCGGTAGGTTGCGCACCACTTTCACGCTAGCCATTCGCTAGCCATTTTTGCTAGCCATTGAGGGCTAATTCTACTCGACTTCGTCCTCGAATCAGTCAACTGCTCAGGTTTTTGCCAAAGTTTTTGCCAAAGTTATCCACAGCTGTGCCAATCCATGCGCCAGATTGCGACAAGCTAGGATCAAAGCCAACAGCCTGTTTTGTCATCTCCCGTTCAGTTTGGCTCAGCCTACCCCAATCTCCTGATTGTTATGCCTGCCATCGACTATCTCCGCATTAGCTTGATTGATCGCTGTAACTTTAGCTGTCAGTACTGTATGCCCGAGGGGGCTGAGCTGACCTATCTCCAGCAGCAGGATCGGTTGACGCGGTCGGAACTGCGGCTGCTGGTGACTGAGGGGTTTATGCCGGTGGGGTTCACCCGGTTTCGCCTAACTGGCGGGGAACCGCTGCTGCGGCCTGATGTGGTGGACATTGTGGCTGATATTGCGGGGTTGCCCCAGACTCAAGATTTATCCATGACCACTAACGGCTTTTTGCTGGCGAAGCTGGCAGAGCCGCTGTATCAGGCTGGGCTGCGGCGAATCAACATCAGCCTCGATTCTCTAGATGCCGAAACGTTTCAGCAGATTATCGGCGGTCGGGGCCGGTCGCGCTGGCAGGAGGTATGGCAGGGGATTTTGGCGGCCCATCGGGTGGGGTTTTCACCGCTAAAGCTGAATGTGGTGGTGATTCCGGGGGTGAATGATCAAGAAGTACTGGAGTTAGCCGCCCTCACCCTGGATCGCCAGTGGCACGTGCGGTTTATCGAGTTTATGCCCATTGGCAATGGCGATTTGTTCGCCGATCGGGGCTGGGTGGATTCAGAGTTGCTGCGGCA
>PXDR01000568.1 GCA_003566335.1 Cyanobacteria bacterium T3Sed10_344R1 | reverse complement strand
GGCTTCAGCCTGTTTGCCATCGCCCTCTTGGCCTCGTTCGCCGGGGCGGGGCTGCCGTTTTTATTCCGCATGCTCAAGTTAGACCCGGCCCTGATGTCAGCCCCATTCATCACCACGATTGTGGATGTCTTGGGGGTGTTTATCTACCTGATGGTGGCTCGGATGGTACTCAGCGACCAGATTGAACAAGCCTTAGAAGAGGTGACGTGGCGGCTGCCTTGGCTGGGCTAGCCGTGGCGCTGTTGGTGCCATTGCCAGGCATGGCGAATGATGGCGTCTAGGTCGGCATACTGGGGCTGCCAGCCGAGGATTTTTTGGGCCTTGGCGCTGCCGCCGACGAGGCTGGGGGGGTCTCCAGCTCTGCGATCGCACACCTTCGCCACAATCTCCCGCCCTGTAATTCGCCGGGCCGTCTCAATCACCTGCTTCACCGAAAACCCATTGCCGTTGCCCAGGTTAAACACTTCGGATGCTCCTCCTGCCAGCAGATAGTCCAGCCCCCGGACATGGGCAGCGGCCAAATCTGCCACATGGACATAGTCCCGCAGACAGGTGCCGTCGGGGGTCTCGTAATCCTCCCCAAAAATCGAAATGTCTGGACGCTTGCCCAAGGCTGCCAACAAGACGAGCGGAACCAAATGAGTTTCCGGGCTGTGGTCTTCCCCCAAGCGACCTAGGGGATCGGCCCCAGCCGCATTGAAGTAGCGGAACCGCACCGATCGCAGCCCATAAGCCTGGTCAAAATCCTCTAGCATCTTCTCCACCATCAGCTTGCTGTTGGCGTAGGGGCTAATCGGGTTCTGGGGATGATCTTCGGGAATCGGGATCGTTTTCGGCGGGCCGTAAATGGCGCAGGTAGAGGAAAACACAAAGCGCTTCACCTCAGCTGCCAGCATCGCTTCTAGCAGGGTGAGGGTGCCCACCACATTGTTGTGGTAGTACTTAGCCGGAGCCGTCACCGATTCTCCCACCGCAATATAGGCAGCAAAATGCATCACCGCCCCAAAGCGATGGGCCTGAAACAACTGATCAAGTAAAGCCCGATCTGTGGTGTCGCCGACGACGAGTTCGGCTTGGCTATGGGCTTTGATTAAATCCGCATGGCCGTACACCAAATTATCGAGAATCACGACGGGATAGCCCGCCGCCTCTAGGGCCAAAACCGCATGGGAACCGATATACCCTGCGCCTCCAGTCACCAAAATTGGCGGCTTAGACGGATTTACTTCTGCCATTGACCCCGCACTTTCCAAGAATATCCTGCTGACTCATTCACCTTCTTGACGCCTACCCCGTCACCCTAAAAGTCGATCGAGGCCGGGGTGCGGTTGAACTCACGCTCCAACAGCAAATCGTCAGCGGCGGATTGGGCATTTTCCACATCCGGCAGATCCATTGGCGGTTGGGCCGCCATAGACTGGTCAATCTTTAGATCAGCGCCATTGATCAACGTTGCCAGCAGGCGAACATCTTCATTCTCTTCAAACTGCTCTAAAGACTGGGTGACAACGGCTTTTTCGGAGATGCCAGGCTGGGTGACTAAAATCATGCCGTCGGTCAGACGCTCTAGCATCATAGCGTCGTTGCACTGGGTCAACGAGGGGGTGTCAATCACCACGAAGTCAAATCGCTGGCGAGCATCCTCTAGCAGCAGTCGCAGTTCGCTCGATTCCAGGATGGCGGCAGCTTGGGCTTGGGGGCCAGGGCTGGGCACAACGTAAAGGTTTTCAATTCTAGGCACAAGGCGAATACAGCGCCCCACTTTGCCGCCGTAGTAGCGCAAGGGTTCTACTGCTGCCTGGTCATCAGGAGTGATGCCAATGATGTGGGCTTGGGAGTGCGATCGCAAATCTGCCTCAATCAACAGAGTGCGTCGCCCGGCCTGAGCCGATGCGATCGCCAGATTGTAGGCAGTAAAGGACTTTCCCTCTTTAGGCTGATTACTGACCACCAGCACCATGCGGGGGCGCTTGCCCCCATTGACTGAAGCCCCAACCAAATTCAGATTACTGCGGCAACGCTCATACAGCTCCCGATACGACGAGTGAGGCTGGGTTAAGAGGTCAGGCACCAAACTAGGCTGCACCGGAATCCAGGGCACTATCCCGAGCAGCGGCACATCCTGATCGGCAAACAAGCCCTCTAGCTCGTCGTATGTCCGCACCTTGCCATCCAGCATGTTCAGCAAGAAGACAATGCCGCCGCCAACTACCAAGCCAATCAGCCCTCCCGCCAGCAGAACCACCACAGGGCTAACCGCATCAGCATAAACCCGTCGCGTCGCCGGCGGTTCAAATATCGTCAAGCTGCTCACAGTTTCCGCATCGGCAGAAACGGCGTCTACCCGCTTAGTCTGAATGCGATCGTAGAGGGCGCGCTTAAGGGCCACCTGCTGCGCCAAACGATCCCGCTCTAGCTGTTTATTCGGCAGGTTAGCGTACTCTTCCTGGAGCTGAACCTCCGACTCAGCCAGCGTCTGTATTTGCTGGACGATAGAATCTCGCTGGGTTTGCAGACCTGCCAGCTGATTGGCTAGAGCTGCTCGAGCTGGATCTAGGTTGCTCTCTTGCCGTACCTGGTTACCGCTGGGCAAGGGCTGCAAA
This sequence comes from Cyanobacteria bacterium T3Sed10_344R1, assembly GCA_003566335.1. GTDB lineage: Bacteria > Cyanobacteriota > Cyanobacteriia > Phormidesmidales > Phormidesmidaceae > PXDR01. The sequence goes on along the minus strand of PXDR01000568.1, from coordinate 364 downwards.
TTGCCTCCACTAATGACCTCTTGTGCCCGCTCCTGCAAGAGCCGTTCATAAGCGGCCAAGTCACTCTGCAACTGCTGCATTTCAGGGTGGGCGGGCCTCAGTTGTCGAGACTGGAGCTGAATCTGGGTTTCAGTTTGGTAAATTTCTCCACGCAGGCTGGCAATAATTGGATCAGCACTGAGGGCGGCAGAGGCATAAGCTTGCTCAGGGGTGAGGCCCAGGCGATTTTGCAGGCTGCGCATTTCAGCATCAATCCCGGCAATTTGAATTGCGCCCTGTCGCCGCTGCTGCTGACTACCCAAAATCGCTGTCAGCAAACTGCCGTCCGTAGCCGCCTGAATAGCAGGGCCTTCTATGCGATCGT
>PXDR01000445.1 GCA_003566335.1 Cyanobacteria bacterium T3Sed10_344R1 | reverse complement strand
TCAGGGGCCGGGCTAGCTGCGATCGCACTACTGCACATCCAATCTTCTAGGGGCAGGGCCGGATAGCCCATGCGCAGGGCTTCGGGACAGATGGTGTAAATCGTCAGTTGACAGTCAATGAGCTGAAAGCCCGAGCGCTCCACCTGCTTCATGCTTTGCTTCAGGATTGAATCATTGTCAAACTCAATCGTGCGGCTGCACTGAACGCAAACCATGTGGTGATGGTGATGGGGCGAGGCCGTATTTAGCTCATAGTGCTTGTGCCCTTCGGCCAGCTCTAGCTCTCGCAAGATGCCCATGCGGGCCATCATCTTCACATTGCGGTAAATCGTAGACAGGCTGATGCCCATGTCCCGCTCTTTCAGCAGGCTATGCAGGTCATCGGCACTGAGGTGCTGGCCGCGCGGCAAGGTCTCGAACATCTGCAAGATCGTCTCGCGCTGGGGGGTCATGCGCCAGCCCTTCTGGTTCAATTCTGCCTTGAATGAGCTGCTGGTAATTGCCATAGCTGTTGACCCAATATTTGGGATGTCTCTGCTGGTAGCGATAAGTCCATCCTATGTCAAGTTCTTGGCTATTCGCAACAAGAGGGGCTTATTGATAATAAAAGTCAACAGGGTTGGGGTTGGGAGCTATTGGCTGTTGGCTGTAAAGCCCTTCGGGCATGGCTCGCGAGAGCTCGCTAAGGCTGTAAAGCCCTTCGGGCATGGCTCGCGAGAGCTCGCTAAGGCTATAAAGCCCTTCGGGCATGACTCGCTAGAGCTCGCTAGGGCTATAAAGCCCTTCGGGCATGGCTCGCTAAAGCTCGCTAAGGGCTAGTCTGCGGCGATCGCACCGGCGCGGCAGTCTCGCATCCAGAGGGTGACGGCGCGGCCCAAGATGCCGATGGTGCTGTCACGGGGCGGGGTGATGGGGGCGTCGGGGTCTTCGTGGCCAAAGCTGGAATAGGCGAAGGCGAGGTACCAGCCGTCGTTGTTTTCTGCCAGAAATAGCCAGTGGTAATGCTGATTGTCCTGGCTACGTTCGGCCCCCAGGGTGGGGCGTTCGTACTGGCGCTCTAGGGTGGTGATAAAGACCTGCTGCAGGCTGTCGTCGGCTGGGGTGGCGGTGTCTGACCCGGCGGGGAGGGGGAGGGGATCGCTGTCGGGCTGGCTGGCGACAATCATGTAGGTGGGGCGGCGTCTGTTGCCGAGGGTGCCGGAACTGCGTTGGGCGACGCGGTTGGCGTAGCTGGGCAAGTCCCGGACGAGGGTTTCGGTCAGGGTGGTGAGGGGAATATTGCAGCTGAGGCTGTGGCGCAGGGGTTCTGGTTCTGGTGGCGCTGCTGGCGGTTCTGCCCAGGCGGCTGGGGCTAAGCCCAGGGCCAATGCGAAGCCCCAGCCCACCCGGTAGCCTACCCGGCGAAGCCGGCTAGGGGTGAGGTTGGCTGGGGCGGTTGGGGACGGGATAGAACGGGGCACGGCATCCGTTAAGAAAAGAGCGCAGACAAGTCTTTCCTTAGTTTACTCAAGCCAGTTTACTCAAGCCCTAGTTCCCGCAAGACTATTCAGCCCAGTCTTTGGCGCGAGCCAGAGCTTTTTGCCACAGGGCAAAGTTGGCCTGGGCTTGGGCCTGACCTGCGCCGGGTTCAAACACCCGGTCGATTTTGCGAGATTCGATCAGCTTGTCGTAGCTGTCCCACAGGCCGCTGGCTAACCCGGCTCCAAAGGCGGCACCCTGGGCCGTGGCGTCCAGCACAGCGGGCCGCTCAATCGGAATGCCCAGGGCATCGGCCTGGAATTGCAGCAGGAAGTTGTTGTTGGCGGCTCCCCCGTCCACTTTCAGCCGGGAGATCGGCACGCCGCCATCTTGGTTGACGGCGTCTACGACTTCTTTGACTTCGTATGCGATCGCCTCTAGGACAGCCCGCACCATGTGCTCCCGCTTGACGCCGCCAGTGATGCCGATAAAGGTGCCTCGGGCGCTCATGTCCCAATGGGGCGCACCCAAACCGCTGAGGGCCGGGACGAAGTAAACGCCGCCGTTGTCGGGGATAGACTCGGCCATTTCTTCGGTGTCGGGGGCGGCGGTGATGATTTGAATGCCGTCCCGCAGCCACTGAATGCAGGCTCCGGCGGTGAACATGCTGCCTTCTAGGGCGTAGTTGGTTTCGGTAGTCCCGTCGGCTTTGCGGCTGCTCCAGGCCACGGTGGACAGGAGTTGGTTCTGCGATCGCACCACCTCATTGCCCGTCTGGGACACCAAAAACGCCCCGGTGCCGTAGGTGCATTTCAGTAGCCCAGGCCGATTACAGCCATGGGCAAACAGCGCTGCCTGCTGGTCACCAAAGATCGCCATAATTGGCACCTTAGCCCCAAATATTTCTGGGTCGGTATCGCCAAAGTGACCCATGCTGGGCCGAATCTCCGGCATCAGATTGCGGGGAATATCAAACAGATGCAGCAGCTTGTCGTCCCAGTCGCCAGAGGCCAAGTTGAGCAGCATGGTGCGGCTGGCGTTGCTGTCGTCCGTGGCATGAACCTTGCGCCCCGTCAGATTCCACAACACCCAAGAATCCACCGTCCCGGCCAACATATCTTCTGGTTCAACTGGCGGATCTAGATGTCGTTTCTTAGTGTGATCCAACAGCCAGTTGAGCTTACTAGCTGAGAAATACGCATCCAGCACCAGTCCAGTGCGCTGATAAATATCGTCGGCCAACCCCTGATCCCGCAGCTTATTGCAAAGGGGGGCCGTGCGGCGATCTTGCCAAACGATGGCATTGTGCAGGGGTCGCCCCGTGGCCTTATCCCACAGCAAGCAGGTTTCCCGCTGCACCGTCAGGCCAATCGCCTTCACCTGGCTGGGCTCAATCCCCGCCTTTTGTATCGCCGTTTTGAGCGCCCAGTGGGTATCCTGCCAGATTTGCCGAGGGTCGTGCTCTAGCCAGCCCGCCTGGGGATAGTACTGGGTCAACTCCTTATACGCTT
>PXDR01000132.1 GCA_003566335.1 Cyanobacteria bacterium T3Sed10_344R1 | reverse complement strand
GGGCAGTTGGAATGTCCGTATCACGGCTGGGCGTTCTCGGGCAGTGGGGCTTGTGAGCAGATTCCCCAAGCGGCTGAGGCGGCGGCCTGGCAGTCTCCTCGGGCCTGTGTCGCTTCTCTACCGACCACGGTGGCCCAGGGGCTGCTGTTTGTCTATCCAGGTAAGGCGGAGAATGCGCCGCGTGTCCCCGTCCCAACCCTGCCAGCTTTAGAGGAGGGGCCAGAGGAATGGGTGATGATGAACACGTTTCGGGATATTCCCTACGATGCCCTCACCCTGCTGGAAAACGTGATTGATGCCAGTCACATTCCCTATACCCATCACAATACGGTCAGCAAACGAGAAAACGCAGCCCCGATGGAAATGTCCGTCGTGACGACTGATCGCCAGGGCTTTCAGGGCATCTGGCCTGAGGGCCCTCGCAAAGGGAAGCTGGGCACTCAGCACACGACCTTTGTGGCTCCAGGGCTGATGTACCACGATTTGACGGCGGAACAGTTTGGCCGCACGTTGACGGTGGTGTACGCGACGCCGATTCGTAAAGGGGAATGCCGCGTCTTTGCCCGGTTTCCGTTTAAGTTTCAGGCCCGCTTGCCGAAGCTGTTCATCCGCTTATCGCCCCGGTGGTACACTCACCTCAATCAAAATGGGGTGCTGGAAGATGACCAGATTTTTCTGCATGTTCAGGAGCGACGGCTAGCGGCCGCTGGCGATCGCACCTATGCCCAAGCCTGCTACCTACCCACCCAGGCCGACCGGTTTGTGGTGGCCTTGCGGCAGTGGGTCAGTCAGTTTGAGGCCGACCCGTTTCCGGGAGCCCCCTTGCCCCCAGCCCAACCCCCGGCGCAGTTGCTTGACCGTTACCAGTCCCATACCCAGCATTGCAGTAGCTGTCGACAAGCGCTGAAGCGGGTCGAGCAAATTCGCACTGGTAGTGCGATCGCATTTCTTGTCCTTTGGGGTAGCCTCACCTTGGGTGCAGCAACAGCTCACCTTTCCCTAGGCGTAGCTGTGGGCGGCGTCGGGCTAAGTTTGGGATTGGCAGGGCTATGGGCTGGGCTCGGTCAGTTGCGGCAGCGGTTTTATCAGGGGCGACAAATTCCGCCGCGCAACCAAACAAAGTCGAAATAAAGGCGAAGCTGAGCGCTGGGCGTCAGCACTGAGCAAACCCTCAGCAAATCTCTGTATTCAGCAGGGTACGCAGTCGCGTCAGCCCTTTCTTCACCCGTCGAGAAACGGTTACCGCACTAATCCCTAGGCGATCAGCGGCTTCCTTTTGGGTTAGGTCGTGGAGAAAGACAAACTCCAACACCTCCCTGGTTCGGTTCTCAAGCTGGTGTAGCGCCTGCTGCAGGCGAATCTGGTCTTCTTGAACCAGCTGAAAGCTGCGGTAACCCGGATCGGGGAGCAGCTCGCCTAAGGAGGTTGCGCCGGACTCACCATCAGACTGAACTGGGGCGTCGAGGCTGACTAAAGAGCGATTACGGCTAGCTAGTTTAACGTCATGCCATTCTTCCAGGGAGATATTGAGCGCATCTGCGACCTCAGCATCGCTGGGAGCACGGTCATGATCAAGCTGAAGCTGGCGGATGACGGCCCCAGACTGGTGCTGAAGGGACTGCCAACGCCGGGGAATCCGAACTGGAGCCCCTTTGTCTCTCAAGTAGTGCTGAATTTCCCCCCGGATGTAGGGGATGGCAAAGGAGCTAAAAGCGTAGCCCTTAGTGATGTCAAAACGCTCGATAGCGTTAATCAAGCCCAAGCTGCCCACTTGCATCAGGTCATCAAAACTTTCTTGGCATTGGTGGAGCCAGTGGTGGGCTTCTCGGCGGACAAGACCAATGTTGCGCTGAACAAGAATATTGCGACAGTCAGCGGAAGGATTTTGGTGGTATTGCTGCAGTAGTTCTAGGGTTTCCCCTTTGAGCTGGCTGTGACTGGACTGGGAGAAAGTTGGAGGGCGCATGACGATTTTCAGGCAGTAACGAACATTTCCGGAGTCGCTGTTCGGGCAGATCGACGACAGGTAGAGCAGTGATAGGTAGAGCAGTGATGGGTAGAGCGACTACGGTCAAGAACAAGCAGGAACTTAATAATTGGGGCGCAATTTGTGTGTGTCGGGTAAAGCTCGACAGCAGCAAAACAGCGAATCAGGCATTGCCTGATACTTACAAGGCTACGGGCCTACCTACGCAGCGGCAATGGCGTTTCTACGGATCTGCTCTGGCGACCCTGGGCAACTCACCGTCACGGGTTCCACCAGTTTACTCAATGGCCTGGGGCTTAATGGGTTAAGAATTGCCTAGAAAAGGGTGCGATCGCACCTCCCCATGAAAAAAGGCGGAGCCTCAGGCTCCGCCTTTTTTTGCTGGGATCAGCGGCTGAGAATTAAGCTTCTGTTGCCAATTCAATCCGACCGTAGAACACCCCTTGCACCTTTACGTCCACAGGCTCAGCAGTGCCCATGTCGGTATCAGAAGGTTGAAGAGATTCAAACGTACCGGCGACTTCTCCAGTCACGCTGTCAATCTTGGCAATTTGCAAAGAAATATGACCCTGGCCAACGTCAAAGTTTTTGACGTTTTCCCGCAACAGTTCTTCACTATCAGCCCGGGCCGGCAAAGCGACCGCATTGTCATAGCCCGTAGCCAAGCCCCGACCTTTGGGATCTAGGAAGTTAGACGTACGGTAAGACGGAACGCGATAGTCACCCTCGAAATCAGTCGAGGTCGTAACGGCATTCACCCCGGCTTGGCTAACTGCCGTCAGCCCTTTAATCGTGAACAGGAAAGGGACCTGTTCGCCACCGGGAAGCTGGACGGTAATTGCTTGGAAGTCAAAGCCGTCTTCTTCTTGGAAGATCAAGCTGCCATCTTCACCCAGACTAAGGCTACCGCTGACTTGAGCCAAGGTTGACGTGTAGCGGGTTAGGGGTTTACCCGCGATGAATTCAGCTTCTTGCCGTTTGTTGGTC
>PXDR01000412.1 GCA_003566335.1 Cyanobacteria bacterium T3Sed10_344R1 | reverse complement strand
GAAGTTATTTCTCAAAGCCCCAGGGAGGGCACTAACCTCAACAAAGGGGATACCGTATCCCTGGTCATCAGCAAAGGGCAAGAACCTTTTAGAATGCCGAATCTGGTGGATAGAACCCTGGCAGATGCCCGGGATTGGATAGAATTATATAAGCTGACCATGGGCAATGTCCAGGAACAATACAGCAATAGTGTAGCGGAGGGGAAGGTTATAGAACAGTCGCCCAAGAGCGGGGATATGGTCCAGGCTCAGGATACCGTTGACCTGGTAGTAAGCAAAGGAAAGGACCCGGCGGAAATAGGTTATAAAATTACCATAGACCCCAGTCTGTGGGGAATTGAAGAGTCTAAACGGCAGGCTCAGCAACTGGTTGATCAGGCAAAAGCAGCCCTCGCTGACTTTGGCGACGGGGCGCAGCCGCTCTGTGCGATCGCAGACTTTATCACCGCCCGTACCCACTAAAGGATGCCAGCAACGATGCAAGACATTGGCGACATCCTCGATAACCGGGTGCTACTCATCGCCCTCGCCGCCTGCCTGGTGGCGCAATTCCTCAAGGTCGTGTTTGAGCTGGTGCGTAACCAAAAGCTCAACCTGCGGGTGCTAGTAGAAACTGGGGGAATGCCCAGCGCCCACTCAGCCCTGGTCACGGCCCTAGCGGTTGGGGTGGGGCAGACTATTGGCTGGGGCAGCCCTCTCTTTGCCGCCACCGCCGTGTTTGCCATTATCGTCATGTACGATGCGGCAGGAGTGCGGCAGGCTGCTGGCAAGCAGGCCCGGCTGCTGAACCAAATCATTGACGAACTGTTCCAGGGCCACGCCGACTTCAGCGAAGACCGGCTCAAGGAGTTACTCGGCCATACCCCAGTCCAGGTGATTGTGGGCTCAATTCTTGGGGTCTTGATTGCCTGGCTCGCCGCACCTGTTTATTGAGTTCGCCTGGTTGGCCTGCGGCTGATCCTGCTGGTGATATGAAGACCAACGCCATTGGGCTTACTCCGCTCCAACAGTGCTGCCCAGCATCGCTAGGGTGAGGATAAAATCCACCACGAACAGCATGACCCAGGTGGTGACCACTGCCGCCGTGGTTGAACGTCCCACGCTGCGGCTACAGGTGGTTAACAGTCCCCAGCTACAGCTCAAGAGGGCAATTAAGGTGCCGAAAATCGCGCCTTTTAGCAGCACGGTGAGGAGGTCGGTTAGCATCAGTTGCGATCGCACCGAGTCGAGAAACACCACCATCGGCAGCCCATAAATCTGCTGGGCAATCAGCGACCCGCCGCCAATGCCCACTACCAGGGACACCACCATCAGCACTGGCAGCATGGCACAGCAAGCCACCACCCGGGGCACCACCAGATAGTCCACCGGGTCAGTGCGCAGCATTTTGAGCGCATCAAGCTGGTCGCTGACCTTCATCGCCCCAATCTCAGCCGCAAAGGCTGACCCCACCTGCCCAGCCAAAATTGCGGCAGTCAAAATCGGTGAAAGCTCACGACAAAACGCCACCGCGAACGCTCCCCCCAGGGCCGACATCGCCCCAAACCGCTCCAACTCTCGGGCCGTTTGCAGGGTAAAAATCATCCCGGCAAAAAAGTTAGTCATCAACACCGGCAGCAGCGACCCCGGGCCAGCCGCCACCATTTGTTCAACCGCACGGCGGTAATTTAGCCGCCCTCGGGCTAGCCGTATCACCACCTGCCCCCCTAACAGACCCGCTAGCAGCAGGTGATAGGGGCCAGACTTTTCGTCAGGATGCCGCCCGCTAGGCGCAGACTCCCTAGGCGGTACCGACTTGAACACTTTAGTCATCTAAAACGGGGTTGCTTCAGCAGGGCTTGGGTAGATCGGGCCTGAGCAGCGTTGCTGCTCGCCAGCAGGGGCTGAAGGTCTCACTGCTTTAACCTCACTGATTCAATCTATCGACAGAACAGGGGCTTGGGGAGGGTGGCCCCACGGGTTTACTGGATCAGCGCTGGCTGGGCTTCGACAGGCTCAGCCCGAACGATGGCTTGAAACGCGCTGCTGGACTTGTACAGCGGTGGAGTTGGTGAAAAGCTTGGCGGAACTGGGCTAATAAAGTACACTTGTACTATTCCGCTGGGGATTGTGCTCCAGCTTGCGCTTAGGTCTTGACGATGAAGCTCGACGCCATTCGCGAGAAGCTAAAAACCATGTCCTCTTCGGATCCTTCCTCTGTAGCCCGTGACGGCGCTTCTTATCCCGGCGCTCATAGCGGCACCTATAGCAGCGCTTATGACGGCGATGACGGGCTGCTGCCTTGGGATGCTGCCCCCACAGCTACTCAGTCGCCCAGTGCTTTGCCGGACGCCCCCACCCTGCAGCAGCTCCACAACACTTTGGACATGCTGCAGCAGCGCTCGATTGCCCTGGGGTCTCGACCGTTCACCGGGCCTGAGATCCCAACTGCCCCAGCCCCACCACCACAGCCCCCCCCGACGAATTTAGCAGCTGCAGCCGACGCCACCGCCAGCGCCTATGACCGGCTGATTGAGCTGAGTTGGCAGCGTTTGGCAAGCCAGGCCCAGCGCGTGAATCAGTTAGCCACAGCCCAAGCCGCAGCCCTAGTAGAGTTCAAAACCATTGCCGAACGGTTAGAGCGAGACGTGCGACGCAGAGAAATGGCCCTTAACCCGGCGGTGGTGCCCGCCCCTCTCACGGTTTGGGAGTATGGCCCCCGGGTTGAGGTGCCCCACCTAACGCAAAACGACCAGGGCCGCTACCAGCTTGAGCCCCAGCCGGTGGACTTGTTTCAGGCCGAGCGGGATGCGGCTCAAACGGCCCAGCATCTGCGAGGTAGAGGACGTTTCCAGGCCAGACGATCCCAGGCTGACCTTGGCCCAGACATGATTTTTCAGGAACCCTGGGGCTGGCTGCATGGCAGCTTGACTTGGCTAGGCCAGGGGTTGAGCCGAATCCTGGGCAGTCACCGTCCCCTCGGCTTAGCGGATGGCT
>PXDR01000212.1 GCA_003566335.1 Cyanobacteria bacterium T3Sed10_344R1 | reverse complement strand
GAAATCACAAAATCAGCCGTCGGTAAAAAAACACAGCACCAACACAGCGCCAACAGCAGACGGTGAAAGCCGTACTCTAGCCCTTATCTGCCTACTCTGCCGTTCACCACTACCAGTTTTCCACCAGCATCCGTAGGCACTAACGGTACACCTCTCCCAGTTCGGTCGTTGGGCACCTAAAGCGGAAAGATATAATCAGCTTATATTGGGGTATCAACGCAAGGCGGGAAGCATACACACTGATCGCTCCGTGTATCAGATGATGCCCTTCGACAGGCTCAGGGCGAGCGGTTTCAGCGCGTTCGGGCTGAGCTTGTCGAAGCCCATTACTGACGCAACCTGTCCCGGCTTAAGTTGATACCCTTATATTGCTCAAGATTGCTCAAGTTACCTGAGATCTGTCTATGAGTCAGCAGTTAACCCTTGAGATCAGTGATGAAGTCTACGCCGACCTACAGCGCAAAGCCAGTGCTGTAGGAATCTCCATGACGGAGTGGATCATTACTGTTCTAAGTCGGCAGGGCACGATGACTAGCGGGACAGTACCGTCTCTAGAGCGACAGGAGCAGGCACGTCAAAAGTTCAAAAGTCATGCCGGGGCAATTAGCCTAGGATACGCCACGGACATAGAGAACCAAGCCATTGATGCAGACCTGGCAAAAGCGTATGCCGATGACTATTAAGAGCGGAGTCTCTCTGTGCTTTTAGACACGTCGGGCTTGCTGTGCTACCTACATCGTGATGAGTCGTCCCATGAAAAAGCCAGGCAACTCGTCAATGAGTCTAGTCAACGGCTTTTGACTCACGGTTATGTCCTTGCTGAGTTGGTCGCCCTTGCCCTGATTCGCCGTCTTCCTCGGGCCAAAGCTTTAGAGTTTGTAGTTGACCTCGTTGACAATCCAGACATTGAAACGATCTGGGTTGATGAGCAACTGCACCGAGACGCTATGCAACTTTTGGTTGATCGACAGGACAAGGGATATTCCTTGTGCGATGCGGTCAGCTTTGTTTGATGCGCCAGCGAGGGATAACCGAGGCTCTAACGACGGATCGTCACTTTGAACAAGAGGGGTTCATTAGATTATTGTCGTCAGCTAGCTAATTTCGCCTACTCCCCTAGCGGCGTAACCGCTGTCGTCATCAAGGCTTTGAGTTGATGGAGTAACAGGGCTGGATCAATCGGCTTGGTGACCATCACATCAGCCTTGGGATTTGCCGTCTGAGGATCTGCCGTTTGGGGATCTGGGGTCACAGGGGCAGACAGACGTGGGTCGGTCAGGGCCAAGATTTTCACCCCGGCGGTGACGGGGGACTGGCGTAGGGCGGCGATGATGTCTGGGCCGCTGGCTTCCCCCATCTGCAAGTTCACAATCACTGCCACCGGCTGGAGCAACCCCACCTGCTCCACCACTCGGGAGCCATCCACCACCCAAATAACCTGATAGTCGGCAGCGGTCAGCATATCGCAGATAATCCCGGCGCTGTCTTCCTGGTCTTCTACCAACACCACCCGGCCTACCACCGGCTCTGGGGTGGCGACTGGAGCCACTGCCGGGGGGGACTTCAGCGGTCGCTGGGCCGGAATCCGCACCGTAAACACTGACCCTGTCCCTAGGGCCGACTGGACGCTAATGCTGCCGCCGTGGAGTTCGACCAGTTGTTTAGTCAGGGCCAGCCCCAGCCCGGTTCCGGCATATTGACGGTGCCGGGCCACCTCTAGCTGCTGGAATTTTTCAAACAGCAGGGCTTGATGGGCGTCGGGAATACCAATGCCCGTGTCTTCAATTTGAAACACCGCCGTATGGCCCTCTAGGCGCAGCCGTAGATTCACCTGGCCCTCGGCGGGGGTGAACTTAATCGCGTTGCTGAGCAGATTGGTCAGCACTTGCTTGAGCCGCCGGGGGTCGGCGACAAAGTCATCCTGGTCGGGGGGCAGCTTGAGTTCGAGGTTGAGTTCGACTTCGGCCTCGGTGGCGGTCGCCTGAAAGGTGTCGATCACCTGATGGGCCAAGCTGGCCAGGGAAAACTCTTGAATTTCCAGGGCGGTGCGGCCCGACTCGATTTTCGACATTTCTAAAATGTCGTTGATCAAGGCCAGCAGATGCTCGCCGCTGTTGCGAATGGTGGTGAGATAGTCCCGCTGGCGGGGGCTGAGTTCGCCAAATGACCAGCGCAGCAGGGTGGCGGACATGCCGATGATGCAGGTCAGGGGGGTGCGTAATTCATGGCTCATGGTGGCGAGAAATTCGCTCTTGGCCCGGTTGGCCGCCTGGGCCGCCACGAGGGCATCCCGCAGTTCTTGGGTGCGATGTTCGACCCAATCTTCAAGGGTTTGCTTTTGCTGGCTGATTTGCTGATAGAGCTGGGCTTGACTGATGGCAACGGCCAGATGTTCGGCAATGTGGCGCAAAAACTCTAGCTCATGGGGCTGCCAGTGGCGGGGGGCGCTGCACTGATGGGCAATTAACAGACCCCAGAGGTTGCCTTGCACCAAAATAGGGGCGACTAGCTTGGCTTGCACTTGGGCTGACTGCAAAAAAGCCCGCAGGCAGGGGGCCTCTTGATAGGTGGTGTTGATGTCGTCAACGGCGATGGGTGTGCCGCTGCGGTAGCGGTCGTGGCAGTGGGGTAAGTCCTGAAAACACTGGGCTTCAGCGTAGTGCAGCACGGAGGCGATGGCGTCATTCCGCCGGGCTTCGTGGGTGACATGACCGCTGTGCTGGGCGCGGTTGGTGACTGAGGCCGGGACGTCAGCCTTGGTCGAGGCGTCCAGTTGGTAAATTACCAGCCGATCGACCTGCAAAAATTGCTGTACCTGGGCCACGGTGGTTTGCAGGATTTCTTTGAGATCGAGGGTTTGGCGAATCCGGGTGACGACTTGATCTAGCAGTTGCCGTTGCTCGGTTTGTTGATTTAGGGCCGCTTCCACAGGCTGTCCGGGGCTGGAGCCGTTAGGCTGGGCGAGGGCGCTGATAATCCCG
>PXDR01000365.1 GCA_003566335.1 Cyanobacteria bacterium T3Sed10_344R1 | reverse complement strand
CCAGCGGTGAGGCGAAGGTTGCCCCCAGAATCGAGATTCACACCCGTCAGTTAGAGAATGGCTGGGTGGAAATTGCGATCGCAGACAATGGCGATGGCGTCACTGCCGACCAGCAGCCGAAGCTGTTTGAGCCGTTCTTTACCACGAAGCCCATTGGCAAAGGAACCGGCATGGGGTTAGCCATCAGTCGCACCATCGTAACTGACCAACACCAGGGTCAGCTGCACTGCCAGTCGGTAGCGGGGCAGGGCACCACCTTCTTGATTCAGTTTCCGGTGCCTGCGATCGCAATAGAAGATCAGCCAACATCAGCCCTATTCGCTTAGGGCCACAAGGCGGCGGCCACTAGGCCAGAGCCCTACAGGTCGAACTGGTTGCCGCGACGGTACTGCATGTAGGCCGCGACGAATAGCCCGGCGAGGGTCACGGGGATCAAGCCAAGGACGATGCCGCTGAGCAGGGGTTCAACCACAGTGAGTCTCCTAAATATTGTTTGAGTTTAAAGAACTACTTGAGTTCAAAGAACTATTTGAGTTCAAAGATGAGCTGAGCAGAATACTGCCTACAGGTCACGTTTATTCATCATAAACGGTGGTGCCCCCTGGGATTGGGGACAAAGCTTAACGTTTTGCAAAGATAGGGTCTGCTGAGAGGATTAGACTCGCTACCGGGCTGAAGCGTCGGCCTGGCAGTCCATTTGGCGCAATCGGCCTGCCCAGAACCTTAAGAGATCTTGCCGGACTCCCTGAGAAAACTTTAAGCTGTGTATATCATGACGAAACGTTACTCATCTTCGCTGTAGCGTCGCAGGCAAACTTTGACCCAAGAAACCCTCAACGACCAACGCATGGAAACGTCAGCTGCCCCCTCGGCGGAATCAGGCTGGGGTTGGGGCCGTTGGGTTGCGATCGCACTAGGCTTCATCGTTGCGATCGCAGTCGGCTTCATTGCTTACCACCAAGTCCAGGTTTCTGATCCCTACATTCAGTCTGTGCTGGCTCTAGAAGGTGATGTTGACCGGGGCCAAGATATTTTCCGGCTGAACTGCGCCACCTGTCATGGCTTAGAAGCTTCTGGCGAAGTTGGCCCCAGCTTGCAAGGCGTTTCGGAACGCAAGTCTCGGGTGCAGCTGATCCAGCAGGTGGTGAGCGGCGGCACGCCCCCCATGCCTCAATTTCAGCCCAATGCGCGGGACATGGCGGACTTGCTTGAGTTTTTAGAAACGCTTTAGCCAGATATAGATAACCGGCTCTAAATGAATTAGAGCTGGCTAGGTTTAGCTAAATGCGGGAATCTGCCGCTAATCTTGCTGGTGAGAAAACTGGTAGGCTCCGACAGCTGAGAGTGCGATCGCAGCGGCTAGCAGTATCGGAATGGAATACCAAGGGAATTCACTCAAAGGCTGATAGGCCGCTGCCCGAAGTCCTACGGTGGTGTAAGTCAACGGCAAAAAGTAAACAATTGCTTTCAATGCGGTGGGCAGAGTCGCCGGGTCAAAAAACGTGCCGCCAAGAAACGACATCGGCACAATCAAGAAATTGTTGAACAGGCCAACGCTTTCCAAAGACTTGACGTTGAGGCCGACAATCACCCCCAGGCCAGCAAACACCGCACAGTTCAACACCAGCAGCAGCAAGAACAGTGGATTGATAAAGCTCCAAAGCTGACCGGTAAACAGCACCGCCACCAAAATCACCGACGCTGCGGTCATCATCCCCCGCACCACACCGGCCATCATCTTGCCCAGGTGCAGCGCCAGGGGATGCACCGGGTAGAGCAGCATCTCTTCAAAGGTTTTCGTAAACAGCCGATCGCCACAGATCGAGAAGGTGGTGCCGCCAAAGCTAATCACCATTGAAGAGAGGGCCACCATCCCCGGCAAAATGAACTGGAGATAGGTGTCGCCAGCACTGGGTGCCGTTACCCGATCTAAGGAACTGCCCAAGCCTAAGCCAAAGGCCAAAATGTAAATTAGTGGCGAGACCAGGCCCGATGCGGCAACCTGGGGAATTCGCACCCGCAAATCAAGCCAGTCGCCCCAAAAAACCGTCAAGCTGTCGGCTAACAACGTTTTCCAGGCGAAAGAGCGGTTTAACTGACTGCGACGTTTCTTTTGACTGCGGAGTAGGCTATCAGCGCTCACGGCAATTTACGGGTAAAGACAGGACGTAACCTTACTTTACCTGGATTACCCGCGCCCCCAACTGGTCACCCCTAGCGAGTTGCCTGCACAAACGGCTCAACTAAGCGCACTTCAATCACCTGGTTCGGCTGAATCACAATTGGCTGTGGTGCGGTGACATAGGTGGTTGCGGCCCCTAGCACTGCCCCGCCCAGCAGGCCAATCCCGGTAAATCCGGTCAGCACCGTGACGGCAGCGGCTCCCAATCCAGAATTGCGTAAAAGCTGCCCGCTCTCCACTTGGGGACTGCCAGACAGAATGCCCGACTGCCCCGCTAAGGGCTGACTGCCCTGTCCCTGAAACAGTCCTTCCACCACAAATTGCGGCCCCATCTGGGTGAACTCAAACCGGCCTAGCACCTGGGTGTCTGCGGGTAAGACGACTTGGCCCCGGCGGTTGCGCAGGGGTTGGGCTAGCAGCAGCACTTCTTGACGAGACTCCCCGGGGGTTAGGGTCAAGGCTTGGCCCTGGGAGTGGCGCAGGGACAACACCGCCCCTGCTGGCGCTAACACTTGGTCATCGCTGAGACGAGACGGCAGGGGAGCACCAAAGGGAATCGGGCCGCTGGAAGCCGTTGGCGCTGGGGTGGGGACAGGGGGGGCTGCTGGTTGCGGTGGTCGCATGGTGACCACTGGGGGCGTAGCGGGTCGGGGTGGCGTTGCAGGGGAACTCTCTTGGGTCGGAGTTGGGGCTTCTGGCGCTGTCTCTGGGGCTGCTGCTGACTCGGTGGCCTCTGGTTCTGGTTCTGACTCTGATTCTGCGTCTAGAAAAGGTGGGGGCGTGGGGGCGATCGCAGTGG
>PXDR01000390.1 GCA_003566335.1 Cyanobacteria bacterium T3Sed10_344R1 | reverse complement strand
GTTGCGGCTGCGATCGCAAACAGCCCTGCCACACTGAGGCTGGTGCCGATAATGGTATGGGGGCGAGAAAATCGCCAGAGAATACCCAGCTTCCCCAATAGGGACGGCGGAGACATCGGCGGAAAAGAGCGGGGCATGGCAACAGTAAACTCAGGCGACAGCAAACGGAGTCTGAGGATTAGCTTAACCAGCCGGGGTAACCCGTGGTTAGGATTGATCCCCTGGGGGCTTCGGAGAATCTACCGCTGGGGCCGGTTGAAGGGCTTGGCCTTTCATTTCTTCGATTTGCAGCCAGCTAATTAACGTCCCCGCCACCGGAATTGCCAGAAACACCCCCATCAGCCCCGCCACCCGCGCCCCAACAATCAGGGCGAAAAACATCACCACCGGGTTAATGTCCAAAGAGCCACGCATGATGTGGGGCAGCAGCAGGTTTTCCTCCACCTGCTGCAAGGTAATGCAGATTACCAGGGCTTGAACCGCTAGCCAAACGCTCTGGGACAGCAGCAGCAGCGCCACCAGGCTAATGCCCAGGGTGGCACCAATCCCCGGAATCAGATCAAACACCCCGGCAATCACGGCCAAAATCAGGGCAAACGGCACCTTCAGCAGCAAAAACACCACAAAGGTGCTGGCCCCAAAGAAAATCGACAGCAGCAGCCGTCCCCAGAAAAACCCCAGCAGATTCTTTTGCACCACCGTGGTGAAATCCTGCCGTTGGTGCGGCGGCAGCAGCTTCAACACCAGTCCCCACAGCCGCGCCCCGTCTAGCAGCATAAAAAACGTCACCACGGCAATCAACACGCTGTGGACAAAGTTGGCCAGCGCGCCCTGCAAAAGCCCTACCCCTTGGCCAAGCAGTGCGATCGCCTGATCCTGCACCTGTTCGGTAATGGTTTCTAGGTCAACGCCTAGATTCCACTGCTGCAACTGCTGCTCTAGCTGAATGACTAGGGGATTAAAGGACTCTAAAAAGTCCCCCAGGCTCTCCGTTAGCCGCTGCCCTTGGGCAATGCCAGCCAAGCCAATCGTCACCCCTAACCCACCGATCACAATCAAACTGGTGATAAACACCAGCAGCACCGCCCAGGTATGGGGCAACCAGCGCCGCAGCCAGGCCACCGGATGATGGAGCAAAAAGGCCAAAATTGTGGCGCTGACAAACACCAACACCACAATTTGAAAGTAGGCCAAAAGCTGAATGAAGGCCCAGCCCGCCGCAAAAAACAGCAGGAATCTGACCAATAGCTGGCTGTCTAACCGCCGCCAGAACTTTACCTCAGCCGGATCTGCCATAGGAGCCTAGAAATTAGAACGCGCTGACAGGATAGGGAGAGATGAAGCAAAGAAATACCTCAAGCAGGACGAAAACTCAGCGGTTCAAGCTGCTAGGTTCTCTTGCACCAGCACATAAGGCTGAACAATCAAGGCTCGAAACCGCTTGTTCTCAGCGCGGCTCCAGTCCTCAATCTGCGGCTTGGTGGGTTTGGTGATCAGCTGCTCGCCAATCCAGCGCTCAACTGCCGGGGTTTGATCCGTTGCGATCGCAACCCCCACCTCAACCAAATCCAGCCCCTCATGAACCACCACCACCGCATCCCGACTGAGATGGGGCAACAGCCACGTCCAGACCGCTGGCTCCACCATTGCTGCCAACTCTTGCCTCAACCCTTCACTCATACCAAATCACACCTACGCTGATTGCTAGTTTCAATGCGGATTAAAAATGCTGATTAAATACGTTGCTCTCCCAGCCTACCGCCCCAAATCATGGAGCTGGTGAATCGCCGTCACGCAATCTGCCGTCACCTGCTGCAGTGCCGCCTTGTCCTTCGCCGACGGCGGCGGCGCAATCACCGACCCAATCCGCACCGTGATCGGCTTGGGCTGAGGCAACTTTGATCCTTTCGGCAACACGGCCTCAGTGCCCCACAGACTCACCGGCAGCAGCGGCGCTTGGGCCTTCGCCGCCAGCAGCGCCGCCCCCAGCTTTGGTGACGAGATCCGCCCATCCGCCGTGCGGGTTCCCTGCAAAAAAACGCCCAGAGCCCAGCCCGCCTCAAGCTGCTTCAAGCCTTCTCGAATCGCGCTGCGATCGGCAGATCCCCGCTTCACCGGATACGCGCCATACAGCCGAATCGCTGGAGCCAGCACCGGTACCCGAAACAACTCTTCCTTCGCCATAAACGACACCGGACGACCCACGCAATTCGACAAAATCGGCGGGTCGAAGTCGCTGGCATGATTCGCCACCACAATCAGCGGCCCCCGACGCGGCACCTGATCTGCCCCATAAATTCGGCCCCGAAAATAGCCATGCAGCACTGGACTCACCACCGACCACTTAAACAGGTGGTAAAGCGCCAGACTCACAGCCGGTTCTCGCTCAGCAGCCGGTTCTTGCTCAGCAGCCAGTTTTTGCTCAGCAGCCATAAACAATCGCAACCTTAGGGGAACTTCAGACCAGGAACTGTGAGCGAACAACCTTCAACAGTCCTGCCCTTTCCCATTAAAAAGCACCGGGGTCAGGTTTCCCGGTGCCGTGGACTGAATTCGCCTAGATCGCGGGGGATCGAAGGAGATGATGCGAACTTACTGAATCACATCCATCACCGCAAACATCGGCAGGTACATCGAGATCAAAATTGACCCCACCATGCCCCCCAGCACCACAATCATCAGCGGCTCCATCACGCTGGTCAGCGCCTTCACCGCCTGCTCCACCTCATCCTCATAGAAGTCCGCCACCTTCATCAGCATGCCATCGAGTTCCCCAGTTTCCTCACCAATGCTGATCATCTGAATCGCCATCGCCGGAAACACTTGGTGCTTTTGCAAGGCAATGCTGATCATCCCGCCCGTTTGAATCTCCGAGCGGGCATCCTCAATCGCATCGGCAATAATTTGGTTCCCCGAAGTGTCCCGGACAATTTCCATCGAGGTCAGAATCGGCACCCCAGAACGAGATAGGGAGCCAAAGGTGCGGC
>PXDR01000357.1 GCA_003566335.1 Cyanobacteria bacterium T3Sed10_344R1 | reverse complement strand
GGCCCCGGAATCATTAGCATCAGTTTGTTGTCCATGAAACCTGCCTCTATCTCAACTTGCCGATCTGTGGGCTAAAAAATGCGGGGCTAAAAAATGCGGAGCTAAAAATGCGGGACTGATTAATGAGCTGATGCTCAATCGTCCTAAGCTCAACCGTCTTAAAACAAACGGGCCTTCTCAAATCACCGGGCATCTTCCAGAATTGCACAGGGTGCTGGAGACCCTTGAATTTTTTCCCAGTCTTCTAACATAGTGGCTAAGGCGGTCGGGGTGGGGGAATGGTTGAGTAAGCTTTACGGAAGGGGCTATAAAGCCCTGCGGGCATGGCTCGCTATGCTCGCTAAGGCTGTTAGCTGTTGGCCGTTCGTGCTGGGCTGTGAGCTTGTCGAATATTGAATAGGGGTGCATCTCAGTTTGAAGCCCTCACCCTAAATCCCTCTCCCAGGGCGGGAGAGGGACTTTGAATCCGGCCCCCCTTATCCCAAGTTGGGAGAAGGGGCTGGGGGATGAGGGTCAGACTGGCGAAAGTGAGATGCACCCGTTGAATAGTCGGAGCCATCTTTAAGTAGGGTGCTGTTAGGCGCAGCCGTCACGCACCGTTTGGCTGTTAGATGATGGGGCATAGATTAATGACGGGAACGGTGCAGAAGCTTAAGGTTGAGCCGGTGACGGTGGCGGGGTTTGCGCCGTTTGGTCAGTTGATTCGTCCGGCTGCGGATGGTAAGGGGTTTGATCAAGACGATGCCCAACTGGTGCTGACGGCTGGGACGCCTCGGTTTTATTTGATGACGTTGGAGCGTCGGGGGCGGCAATTTGACCGGATTACGCGGCATCAGCGCTGTACCCAGTGTCTGGGATCGTTGCAGGGTCAGCCTTGGTTGATTGGGGTGGCTCCTCCGGGTGCATCGGCGTCCCCTGACCCCAGCCAGATTCGCGGTTTTCAAATTCCGGGGGACTGTTTCATTAAGCTGGCGGTGGGCACTTGGCACGCTGGGCCGTACTTCGATGCGGCGGCGGTGACGTTCTACAACCTGGAGCTGAGCGACACGAACCAGGTCGATCACCACACCTGCAATCTGCGCAGTCAGTTTGGTTTGGCGTTTGAGCTGGTGGACTGAGGTTTAGGGGTGGGCGTTCGGGTCGGCCTGAATGGGCTTTTGCTGCCAAGTACCGTCATTGCGCCAGTGGCTGAACCATTAAGCTTCTGTTCGGAATCTGGGGGCGGCTAGGATCTGTCGCTAAGGTTTTGGGAAAGGAAAACATCGCCTCACAGGATGGGCTGTGCCCGTTAGGACTGTATGCCATCGACTGCCGAACGCTTGCAAACCTTTGTTCACTTCGTCGGAGACCACCTCAGCGGCGACGAAAAGGGTGAGGCCCAAACGTTTTTAGACCGTTTCTTTCGGGCTTTTGGTCATGAGGGGGCGATTGAAGCGGGGGCGACTTACGAAGAACGGATCTACAAGGGCAGCAAGAAGGGCAAAACTGGCTTTGCGGATCTGGTCTGGAAGCCCCGGGTGCTGATTGAGATGAAGAAGCGGGGGGCTGACCTCAGCAAGCATTATTCCCAAGCGTTTGACTACTGGCAGCGGGCGGTGCCCAACCGTCCGCGCTATGTGATGCTGTGCAATTTTGATCAGTTTTGGGTGTATGACTTCGACACTCAAATCGACACCCCCATCGACATGGTGGAGCTGGCGCAACTGCCCGACCGGGTGGCTACTTTCGGCTTTATGGAGGTGCAGGAAAGGAAGTCGGTCTTTGGCAATAACCAGGTCGAGGTGACGGAAAAGGCGGCGGGGCGCATGGGGCAGCTCTACCAAATTCTGTGCGATCGCATGGCGAAAGCCCGACAACTCGACAAGCCGGAAGCGGCATTGTTGGCTCAGCGGTTTGTGCTGCAATGCGTGCTGGCGATGTTTGCTGAAGATCGAGCTTTGCTGCCCAACAATCTATTTATCGCCTGTGTCCAAGACTGTTTGGCTAATGGGGTCAGTTCTTACGATGTGCTGGGGGGCTTGTTCCGCGAGATGAACACGCCGGGCATGACGCCTGCCGGACGGTTTCAGGGGGTGGACTATTTCAATGGCGGTCTGTTCAGCCACATTGACCCGATTGACCTGACTCAGCAGGAACTGAAGCTGCTAGAGGTCTCGGCGTTGGAGGATTGGAGCAAGGTACGCCCGGCGATTTTTGGCAGTATTTTTGAGTCTGCGATTGACGCGAAGGAACGCCACGCCCACGGCATTCACTACACGTCTGAGGCGGACATTATGAAAATCGTCCGCCCTACGATTTCTCGCTATTGGGAGGAGCGAATTGATCAGGCGAATACGATCAAGCAACTGGAGACGCTGCAACTAGAGTTGCAGTCTTACCGGGTGTTAGACCCTGCCTGTGGTTCGGGCAATTTTCTCTATATTGCTTACCAGGAACTCAAGCAGATTGAACAAGATCTGCTGGATAAGATGGCTGAACGCCGCCGTTCTCCCCGTGAGCAAATCCAGATGGGTTTTGTCACACCGCTGCAATTTTTCGGCATTGACAACAATCCTTTTGCGGTGGAGCTGGCCCGTGTGACGTTGATGATTGCCCGCAAGGTGGCGGTGGATCGGTTGGGGCTGACTGAAACTGCGCTGCCTCTGGATACCTTAGATGAGAATATTCGCTGTCAGGATGCGCTGTTTACTGAGTGGCCGAAGGCCAATGCCATTATCGGGAATCCGCCGTTTCTGGGTGGATCTAGAATCCGCTCCGAGTTAGGAGATGATTATACGGAAAAAGTATTCGAGAAGTTCTCCAGTATCAGGGCTCAAGTAGATTTTGCAAGCTATTGGTTTCGCTTGTCGCATGACCACTTAGACCATCAAGGGCGCGCCGGATTGGTGGCAACAAACTCCATAAGCCAGGGGAAGAGCCGATCAGTTTCGCTGGACTACATCATGCAAAACTCAGGCTTTATTCACGAAGCAATTTCTACGCAACCTTGGTCAGGACAAGC
>PXDR01000313.1 GCA_003566335.1 Cyanobacteria bacterium T3Sed10_344R1 | reverse complement strand
GACCATCGCCGTGGTAGAGGTCAAAGTGACTAGCCCACTGACCTGGAAGCAGTTTGGCTGCGCTAATGCCGTAGAATTCCCGGGTGGCTTGGTTGAATAGGGTCAAAACGCCGTTGCGATCGCAGGCCATAATGCCATCAGTTAAATTGTCTAGCAGCGCTCTGAGAAAACTTTGCTCTTGCTCTAGCTGGTGTTGAGCCTGTTTGCGATCGCTGATGTCTAGGGTGTGGATGACCATACCGATGGCAGTCTCGGTTTCATCCCGCTCTAGGGACAGGGACAGCAGCACGTCAAATTCTCGACCTGTGCGATCGCAGTTGCGGGTTTCGGTTTCGAGTTGGCCCTGGCGCTGTAGCGGCGCAATAATGGCCTGGGCAAGATAATCATGCATCGCCTCGGGATAGAGCAGACTAATCGGCTGGCCCAGGGCTTCGGCAGTGGTGTAGCCATAGAGGTCAGTGGCCCCCTGGCTCCAGCTAGTAATCCGGCCCCCTAAGTCAGTGGAGATAATGCTGCCCTTCACTTGCTCTAGCAGTTGGGCCTGTTTGCGCAGGGCGGCAGCGGTGGCCCGTTGCTCGGTGACATCCCGAACATTGGCGTAGATTAACTCCCGCTCTGTATTGGGACAAGCTGTCCAGGACAACCAGCGATACGACCCATCTCGACAGCGGTAGCGGTTTTCAAAGCACACGACCTTGCCCCCGGCAGCCAGTTTGCTGGCAGCAGCCAGGGTTGAGTCTTGATCTTCTGGATGGACAAAGCTGAGGAAAGGCGCTGACTTTAGCTCGGCGGCGCTGTAGCCCAGCACCCGAGAAAAAACGGGGTTGATCCGCTTGAAATAGCCGTCAAACCCAGCAATGGCCAGGATGTCTGCCGCTAGGTTGAAAAATTCGTTGATGTCTGATGTGCGGTCTTCCACCTCAGCTTTCAGAGTGGCTTGGGCATCGAGCAGGGCCAACTCTGCCTGTTTGCGTTTGGTAATCATCTCGGTCACAATGACGATGCCGCCAATCTTGCCATCGGACTGATGCCAGGGATGCACGTCCCACTTGATCCAGTCCGAGCTGCCGTCAGCCCGGTAAATGGAGTCTTCTGTGCGCTGTTCTGTCGCGCCCTGCAAGCAGCGCTGGTGAATCGCTTTCCACTCGTCCCCAATCTCCGGAAAGACGTCGTAATGGCAGCGGCCAATGATATCTTGCCCGACCAAGCTATAGTCCACTATCCAGTTGCGGTTAGCCATTAGATAGCGCATTTCTCGATCAAAAAATGCGATCGCACTGCTTGAGTGCTCCATCCAGAGCTGTAGCGGATCTGCGAGATCGCCAAATGGGGCGACGACTAATGCAGAGGAAGAAACCATAGAAAAGTCCAAACCTTGAGTAGAGGTGAGACATCGAGCCGCGCTGACTTTCGCGTTGACGTTAGAGTTCCCGTCGTGCTGCCCCGAGTTAAGGTGGAAAATAAAATTTCTGCTTATCAACGAAAAAAGGATTCGATATCAATTAGCGTTAGTCAAAACCAAGTTGTCACACCAGCTTATCGGGAAATCTCTTGATTCCTGACCTAGCTCGACCGCCTAAAGGGTATGGGAAGATCCTCTATCGGTACTTTTTGAACAGCCTCTAAGATCGCTATCTTGACTCAACACTTGCTTAAGTTGATGACAAGGCAGTTTTAAGCTTGCGATCAAAACTTAATCTATATCTAATGCAATGTAAATTACTGCAGACAGTCGATCTATTCGACTTTGCGTGCCCTACAAACCTCACAAAGACAACACAACCCAGTCATAACTCAAGTCATAACTAAGTTGAGATAAACCTGCAACTTACGTAAGTTATGACAAAGTTGCGGCCTTGCCCCTATAATGTTACAGATTGTTAAGATAGTGCTTTTTCAAGTCAGGGTGAAGTGCGAGTACAAGTTATTTAAAGTTTTATTTTCAAAAATAAAAATTGTTACATCCACTACATAGTCCACTGCACTCAAGCCAGTAGCTTATTGATCATTGTAATAGCCGCATAACCAAGCAGGAATCGGCTTGAATCAGGCCGCTACAGCTAGATTGATGACTATTGAACCCATTGAAACCGCAGTTTAGCTCGTTTTACCTCTAACCTCATTCTGCTCCTAAAACAGATGTTTACTAGAAATCTATCATCAAATCTGTCATCAAAGTGCTGCCGAGAAAAGGGTCAGCCGCACTGACTTGACGAATTAAGCTGAAACTGATTAAGCCTTCATAAGTCCTGGGGCGGTAAACCGTTAAAGCCATGAGTTCTTAACATTCGGTCAACCATCAACAAGACACTATGCATCTACCTCAACTGCTTAAAGAATCCCAGGATCAACTCTTTTCCTTTCACCATAAAGGCAAAATCTGTCAGGGATTACGACTAGACCGGCAGATTTATCGACAGTTGATGACCGTCGCTTCACGACAACATTTAGAAGTGGTCTATGCCTGCTGTTGTCAACTGTCCCGACAGGGCGTTGATGTTGTGGTTACCGTTAACTCTGGGGGCACTTATCAGGTGTGGGTAAATCTGCGCCATGGCGAAGAGTTCAGCCCAATCCTACCTACCGCCGAAGTTGAGCTTATCGAAGCCCCCGAAATCGTTATATCACCCGCTCGACAGCCACTGCCGCTACCACTATCAACAAATAGTGAACCTTCAGAGCGTTCTTTAAGCTCCCGGACAACATCGGCGCTAGAACCCTCCGTATCCACCTCAGAGACTGCTTTAACAGTACCGATTGAGTATTCTCCAGCAGCCTAACAGGAGCCTGAATCACTTTTATGGTGGATACACTTGTTAGTCTTCTGCTGGGGTCAGGCCGCTATATTCCCCACGGGCATTGCTATCTTTGGCAAACCCCACTGGTCAGTCTCCATGCCGTTAGCGATTTCTTAATTGCGATCGCATACTTCTCAATTCCAGCGCTGCTGGCCTACTTCGTGCGTCAGCGTCGGGATATTGCTTTTTCCAAAGCGTTTGCCTTGGTAGGAG
>PXDR01000416.1 GCA_003566335.1 Cyanobacteria bacterium T3Sed10_344R1 | reverse complement strand
CTCCCGTCTCGCCAGCCAGCCCTGCACGCCCAAGCCTGCCGCCACACCGTAATATCTCATTATCCCTTTGTCTCAGACCCCTTTCAGCCCCTGTCATGAGTAGCCCCTCCCCTCGCCGCTATGCCATTATCGGCACCGGAGCCATTGGCGGCTTCTACGGTGGCTGCTTGCAGCGGGCCGGAATTGACACCCATTTCTTGCTGCACAGCGACTACAACCAGGTGCGCCAACAGGGTCTACGGGTGGACTCCATTGATGGGGATTTTGTCTTGTCCCAGGTGAACGCCTACGACCAAGTCGCCGCCATGCCCCCCGTGGATGTGGTGATTGTGGCCCTGAAAACCACTCAAAACGCCCTGCTATCCACCCTGCTGCCGCCCCTGCTGGCCTCCAACCCCGCCGTCGTCCTGCTGCAAAACGGCCTCGACATTGAATCCGCCCTCGCTGACCTTGTGCCGCCAGAGCGGATTTTTGCGGGACTGTGCTTCATTTGCGCCAACAAAATCGGCCCTGGTCACATTCGCCATCTCGATTATGGAGAAGTCGTTCTCGGAGCCTACAGTCCCCAAGGGCAGCCCCAGGGCATCAGCCCCACCCTAGAGCAAATCGCCGCCGACTTTCGGCAGGCCCAAATTCCCGTGAAGCTTACCCCAGACCTGCTGATGACCCGCTGGCGCAAGCTGGTCTGGAACATCCCCTTCAACAGCCTATCCGTCGTGCTGGACGCCACCACCGATCAAATGATGGCCAATCCCCACAGCCGCGCCTTGGCTGAGTCCCTGATGACCGAAGTGGTGACTGCCGCCAACACCCTGGCCCAGACCCTGTCCCCCAATCAGGATCGCGCCCTGCCCGAGACCTTGATCGCCACCATGCTGAACCAAACCGCTGGCATGAAACCCTACCGCACCAGCATGAAAATCGACTACGACGAAGGCCGTCCCCTAGAAGTCGAAGCCATCCTCGGCAATCCCCTTCGAGCCGCCCAGAGAGCCGGTATTCCCACCCCCCAAATCCAGATGCTCTATCAGCAGGTCGCGTTTCTAAACCAGCGGCAAGCAGCCCAGCAACCGTGACCCATCCACCTATCCACCCATCCACCCCACTAATCCCGCTATGATCAGTTCAACTTCAACTCGCGCCCTAACCTGCAACTGATGAAAGCCCGTTTATTCAGCCTGATCAACACCGCCTTAGTGGTGAACCTATTCTTTGTGCTGTTGAGCTTTGGCTGGTTTGCAGTCGCCGTGCTGGGCCGCAGTACGCAAGTCAATTTGGGCCTAGACCTGTGGTATCGCCTGTGGACGCCCGTCTTTCAGCCTGCCATCGGCATCTTGATGGCGGGGGCTATCCTTAGCGGCATCGCCAGCTGGGTGAACGGCAAACTGGCCACCAAAGATGCTGAAGGCTAGCCCAGCTGAACCTTCGCGGCTTGAATTCGCGGCTTAAGTCTTGCCTTAAGTTCTGCCCAAATCCTGCCTTGAGCGCTGTCCTCCGCGCTGCACCTCTGTTCCCTGATCGTCCCGTTTTTCTGCCTGCACCATGCTTGATTCTCTCAAAGCCATCCAGACTGAGGCTGGCGCTGTGTTTACTGCCGACATCCCCCAGTCTTTTCCCCAGGCGGATGCTGCCTTAGCGGCTGCCCATACCGGGGTCGCCCTGGTCGATCGCAGCCATTGGGGACGCATTCAGGTGGGCGGCGACGATTGTCTCCGTTTTTTGCATAACCAAACCACCAATGCCTTTGAAAAGCTACAGCCGGGGCAAGGCTGTGACACCGTGTTTGTCACCTCGACAGCCCGCACCCTGGACTTGGCGACCGCCTATGTAGACACCGACTCGGTGCTGTTACTCACCAGCCCCGGCCAGGCTGAGACTCTGCTGCCCTGGATGGATCGCTACATCTTTTTTGCTGATAAAGTCACCCTGGCGGACGTGACGGCTGAAACTGTGGCCTTCACCCTGATCGGGCCAGAAAGCGATGCCGTCCTGGAAAAAATTGGGGCAGGTGCTGTTGCGGGCCAGCCTTACGCCAGTCATAAGTCCCTCCGGTTTGATGGGGATGGGGTGTTGGTGGCGGTGGGCAGTGGTTTGGCCTTGCCGGGGTATACCCTGATTGCCCCAGTCACTCAAGCTGTGGCCCTCTGGCAGCAACTGGCTGACTGTGGAGCCTTGCCCCTCGGGGAAACGGGTTGGCAGCAGTTGCGGGTGCAGCAAGGGCGACCAACCCCCGGCAGTGAACTGACTGACGCGGTGAATCCCTTAGAGGCCGGACTCTGGCAGGCGGTGTCTTTTGAAAAGGGGTGCTATATCGGCCAAGAAACCCTGGCTCGGCTGAACACCTACAAGGGCGTCAAGCAGCAGCTTTGGGGATTGACCTTAGCGGCAATGGTGCCGCCTAACAGCAGCATTTACCTAAATGACCAAAAGGTGGGCACGGTTACAAGCGTGATTCCCACGGCCACGGGAGCCCTGGGCCTGGCCTATCTGCGCACGAAGGCAGGTGGGGCAGGGCTGACGGTGCAGGTGGAGGGGGTTGAGGCTACGGTGACCGATCTGCCCTTTGCCAGTCGCGGCTATTTGGCCGCAGAGGCGTAGCCCCGAGAATCTTCCGACGGCTCCCCAGGTGCCGGAGGTCTGAAACCTGGAGACCTGCGCCTGCGTCACTGGTTGTAGCGGCAAATTAGGCAGGGATGGGTCAAGAGGCGGCTCAGCCGTGGGACAAGTTTGAGGCTGACGCTCCCCAGAAGATTGATTGGGGACAAAGCCTGGAGCCCCGAGGATTTGGTCTATGCTAAATCAGGGTACGGTAGAAAAACTGTCAGCCTTGTTTTCTATCGCTGAGGGTAGCTTTGCCGCCCGCCATTGGGGTTTCGGGTGCAGTCTTACTCGCGGAGTATTTTGGGTTAACGCTTACAACCTCGGTTTAAGCCTAGGGCTGCCAGCCTGGTCGTCATGCTGTGATCAAGGCTCGTCTGGCTGGGGTCTCGGTAGATCTCTGTCAACGATGATT
>PXDR01000451.1 GCA_003566335.1 Cyanobacteria bacterium T3Sed10_344R1 | reverse complement strand
TTCTTCTTGTGCTTTTCCACGGTGTTCCACACCTTAGACACCCAGGGGCAGGTGGTGTCCACAATCGTGCAGCCCCGTTGGTCGAGGAACTGCATTTCCTGAACGCTGGCCCCAAAGGCAGGCAGGATCACGACGTCGCCAGCGGCAACCCCAGAGAAGTCTTTTTGACCGTCAACCAGTTCAATAAAGCCCACCTGCATGTCCTTCAGCCGTTGGTTGACCGCCGGGTTGTGGATGATTTCATTGGTGATCCAGAGCTTCTTGCCGGGGAAATGCTGTCGGGCTTCGTAGGCCATGGCCACAGCCCGCTCGACCCCCCAGCAAAAGCCAAAGGCTTCGGCTAAGCGAATCGTCACCAGCCCTCGGGTCAGGGTGTATTGGTTCTCCCGCAGTTGCTGTACCAGGCTGCTTTGATATTCCGTGTGCAGTTGGTCAGCGACGGCGACTTCATGGCCAAAGCCTTTGCGGTGGTAGTTGGCCGACTGCTGCAGCGATCGCTTGAATGCTTTGGTATCCATACCCATGGTTATGTCTATTGCTTCTATTTATTTATTGCGGCTTGTTTCGGCTTGTTGCGGCCTGTTGCAGCCGCTCGGCCTAATTGACGGGTCTATACCCAATGTTACGGGGTGGCGGGGAAGAAAGTTGGGCTAGGGTCTAATCCGTACTGAGCCTACTTTGAGGGCGGGGCAACCGCGAAGAATCCATCTAGGGCCATAATCCGTAACTGGTAAAGATCCTGCTTTCGACTGATTGAAATTGGCTGAATTTGGCCATTATGCTTGACCTCGGTTGATTTCGTTCGAGTCAGGTTGAGAGTTAAAATCCCCAGTTTCGCCACGGCGAAAGCTGTGGATGCCGTGATTTAGGGCTGGGCGGCTGGGCGTTGACTTTAGGTCAGCGATCGCAAGTCAGCCGCAAATCAGCCGTAAATTAACGCCAGATAAATCAGTTGAATAATCCGTTCAACCTTCCATTATGGAGACCTCCCATGCTTAAAGCTTTGAAAGTCAACAAATTACTGCGCAACCTGATGGTTGGGCTGGCGGCTTTCGTTTGCATTGCTGCGATCGCAACCCCCTCTGCGGCCAACGGCCCCTCCACCCCCCTCTCAGCGGAAGTGCTGGACGCCCAGTTTGCCCCCATCATGATGCACCAGGCTGAGATGAACGTGCGGGAAGCCGAGTCGGTCTTGCTGTCCCAAAACCAGATGGCCCAAACGGGGATGGCTAGCCCAACAACCTACGTTGCGATCATGCGGCGGAACCAAGTGGTGCCCACCCCTAGCTCCACCTTCTATGCTTACGGCACTGGCGGCGCGGCCCTCGTTGGCAACACTCTGATTGTCCGAGGCGACTTCACCAACCTGACTAGCCCCCTGCGGGACTACGCCACCGATCCCCTAGATCCCCCCAACCCCAACATCACCTCCGGCGTCCACATTCACCAGGGTGCGCCTGATGTGAACGGGCCGTTCCAGTACGCCCTGGATGTCACCCTGCGGGACAGCGAAATGAATGGCCGGTTCATGGGCGAGTACGAACTCACCGCTGAGCAACTCCAGGCGCTGCAAAACGGCACCCTGTACATGGACATTCACACCACCAGCAATCGCGGGGGTGAACTGCGCGGCATCTTCATGCCCTCCTAAGCAGATGCTTTAAAGGTCTCGTTGGGGTAGCAAGAGGCTTCTGATCCCCCTAAATCCCCCTTGATAAGGGGGACTTTGAGCCGATTTCCCCTAAACCGACAAAGCGCCGACCTAGATCTTGCGATCGGGGTCGGCGCTTTGTTCTGGGTTTTAGCCTGACTCTTGATCCTCTTGAATCTGCTGAATCCGGTTGCTCAAACTGCCCTGGCGGGAGGCGAGCCGGGCTTTGCCAGACATGGCCCAGTCTTGTAGCGCCTGGATTTGGGTTTGGGCGGTGCGGGCTAGGGGCACGGTTTGGCTGGCGGCTTCTAAGATGTCGTCGGTGGTGAAGTCGCGGTCTTGGCTGAAGCTGATGTGCATGGCTTCGACGATGGCCTGCTCAATCTCTGCCCCGGAAAAGTCCGGGGTTTCGTAGGCTAAGCGCCCTAAATCGTACTGATCGAGCCCGTGGGGCCGCAGCCGGGACAGATGCACCGAAAAAATGTCCTGGCGCTCTTGCTGACTGGGCAGGCCCACGAAGAAAATTTCGTCGAACCGACCCCGGCGCAAAATCTCGGGGGGCAATGCCTGAATGTTGTTGGCGGTCGCCACGACGAAGACTGGGGAGGTTTTTTCGGCTAGCCAGGTGATGAAGGTGCCAAAGACCCGGCTGGTGGTGCCGCCATCGCTGCGGCCATCGGCTCCGGCAAAGGCTTTGTCGATTTCGTCAATCCACAGTACGCAGGGGGCGAGGGCTTCGGCAATTTGAATCATCTGCCGGGTGCGAGATTCTGATTCGCCCACGAGCCCGGCGAACAACCGGCCCACGTCTAGCCGTAGCAGGGGCAGGTGCCAATGGTGGGCGATCGCTTTGGCGGTGAGGGATTTGCCGGTGCCCTGAATCCCGGCCAGCAGCAGCCCTCGGGGGTGGGGCAGGCCATATTGCCGGGCTTTTTCAGAAAATGCGCCTCCCCGCTTCAGCAGCCAGTCTTTGAGATTGTCTAAGCCGCCAATGTCGGAGATTCGTTCGCTGGCGGGGTAGAAGTCGAGGATTTGGGTCTGGCGGATGATCTGGCGCTTTTCTTCTAGAATCAGGTCGATGTCTTCGGGCTGGAACTTGCCGTGGGCGGCGATGCTGCGGGCCAAGACGCGCTGAATTCGCTCTAGGGAGAGTCCTTGGCAGGACTGCACCAGGGCATCAAAGGTTTTGGGGGAAAGTTGGGTGCCGGTGGCGGACAGCAGCCGGTTGAGAGTGGCGCTGATTTCTTCGACGCCGGGTAGGGGAAATTCCACCACTGTGATCAGCTCGCTCAGGTCGGGGGGAATGGTGAGCTGGGGGGCGAGGATGATCAGGTTTTTGGATTGGGATTTGAGCAGGCGGGCC
>PXDR01000271.1 GCA_003566335.1 Cyanobacteria bacterium T3Sed10_344R1 | reverse complement strand
TGGGCCTAGGGGGAGAAGATGAGCTGTGTACCCAGGCGCTAGTGCCAGGCTGGCAAGTCACTGTAGAAGCTGATGACGAAGATCGCACCTGGGTCTATCACACCGACGCCACAGGAGATCAACTACGCCTGGCCGCTGAGTCTTAGCCTGGGCCGTTTCTGGATCGCCTAGCTTATCGGCGATCTACATGATAGAAGCCGTCCCCAGACATGCTAGGGGCGGCTTTTTGTTTTTTTGCAGGACGCGTCTTCACAGCCATCCAGGAACAGGACGCCTATAGCCGCGTTAGCAAATAAATCAGGCTAAACAGCACAATCCAGATGATGTCTACAAAGTGCCAGTAAATCTCGGCCATCTCAATGCCCGTGTGCTTGTGGCTGGAGTAGTGACCGGGGCGGCGAGACCGCCACATCACCCCCAAAATCAGCAGCACCCCAATAAATACGTGGAGACCGTGGAAACCGGTCATCACGTAAAAACAGTTGGCAAAGGTGTTGGTGGATAGGCCATAGGCCAGGTTCTGATATTCATACACCTGACCACCTAAAAAGATGATCCCCATCAGGGCCGTTACCCCGTACCAAAGCCGCATCCCCTTGACGTCATCCCGCTTAATCGCGGTGTCGCCAAAGTGAATGACAAAGCTGCTGGATATCAGAATCACGGTGTTGACCGCAGGCAGCAGCAGCTCGACTTCAGTGCCTTCTGGGGGCCACTGGGCAGCTCCCCCCCGCAGCAGCAGGTAAGTGGCAAACAAGCCCCCAAACATCAGGGACTCTGACAGCAGGAATACCACCAGCCCCCACACCCGAAAATCTGGATGCTCTTCGTGAGCCACATCACCAGTCGGTGCGGCGGTGGTCGCCGCCAGATTGGTCATCGGCTTAGAGGTTGCTTCAGTCATAACCTTGATACCTGTGCTTGGACATGATCACTAGCTATTAGCTGTTGGCTGTTAGCTATTGGCTGGAAAGCCCTGTTGGGAATAGTTGCGCTAAGGCTGTAAAGCCCTGTGGGCAGGGCTGTGTTGGGGCTGGTGGTTAAACAGCCGCGATTTGTTTACAACGTCGCGGGTAACTCTTCAGTCTCAGACGAATCCAGTTCGCCGTAGCTGTAGGGGCCGTGGGTGACTACTGGCAGTACTTCCCAGTTCTCCACAATCGGCGGAGAGGCAGTTGTCCATTCCAGGGTTTTGGCGTCCCAGGGGTTGTCCCCGGCTTCAGCGCCTGCCATCCAGCTCCAGATGACGTTGACGATAAACGGCAGCACGGACAGTCCCAGCAAAATCGCGCCAAAGGTGCAGAGGCGATTGAGGGACTCGAACTGGGCGTCGTACATTGCCACCCGGCGGGGCATCCCGTGCATCCCGAGGGAGTGCATGGGCATAAAGGTCAGGTGGGTGCCAATGAAGGTCATGGCAAAGTGAACCTTGCCTAGAGGTTCGTTCATCATCCGCCCGGTCATTTTGGGGAACCAGTGGTAGATGCCGGAGTAAATGCCGAAGACGGAGCCGCCGAACAGCACGTAGTGGAAGTGGCCAACGATGTAGTAGGTGTCGTGGACGTGGAGGTCAAAGGGAGCCGCCCCGAGGGTGACGCCGCTGAGTCCGCCAATCACGAACATGGACAGCAGGCCAACTGCAAACAGCATGGCGCTGGTGTAGCGGATTTTGCCTGCCCAGAGGGTGGCAATCCAGCTAAAGATCTTGACCCCGGTGGGCACGGCCACAATCAGGGTTGAGATAGTGAAAAACGTCCGCATCCAGGCGGGGGTGCCGCTGGTGAACATGTGGTGCACCCAGACGAATAGGCCCACGACGCAAATGGCTAGGCTGGAGTATGCGATCGCCTTGTAGCCAAAGATAGGCCGACGAGCGTGGGGTGGAATTACCTCAGACATCACCCCAAAGATGGGCAAAATCATCAGGTAGACTGCCGGGTGGGAATAGAACCAGAACAGGTGCTGGTAAATCACCACGTTGCCCCCAGCATCGGGCTTGAAGAATGAGGTGCCGAAGTTGATGTCAAACAGCAGCAGCAGCATCCCGGCAGCAAGAACGGGGGTAGAGACCAAGGCTAAGGCCGAGGTGGCTAGCATGGCCCAGCAGAATAGGGGCAGCTGATCCCACTTCATGGTGGGTACCCGCATCAGCACTAGGGTGACCAAGAAATTGACCGCCCCCAGGATGGAGGAGGTGCCCACCATCACGATGCTGAGAATCCACATGGACTGGGCGGTGTTGGCGGTGATCAGGCTGAGGGGAGGATAAGCTGTCCAGCCGCTCTGGGCACCGCCAAAGAAGAAGCTGCCCAGCAGCAGGGCTCCGGCGGGTGGGTTCAGCCAAAATGCGATCGCATTTAGCTTCGGAAACGCCATGTCCCGCGCCCCAATCATCAGGGGCAGCAGGTAGTTGCCAAAGCCACCAATGGCTGCGGGCACGATCCACAGAAAGATCATGATTGTGCCGTGGTTGGTCAAAAAGGCGTTGTAAAGGTTGGGGTCGAGCACATCCGAGTTGGCGGTGTAAAGCTCGGTACGCATGGCCACCGCCATCGCGCCCCCAATCAGATAGAAAAAGAACGAAGTCACCAGGTACTGAATACCGATGACCTTGTGGTCAACGTTAAAGGTGAAGTAGTCGTACCACTTCCAGGCCGGGTGAGTGTGGTGCCCAGCGGCTGGACTCGCCGCCGCCGGGGCTTGGATAGTCTGTGACATAGGGGAAGGTTAGGAATCTTTACTGAATGGGGTTTGTCAAAAAGATCAGAACAGGGGGGAAAGACTGCCGCCTGACGGCAGCCTTTGAGCACAATTGGGCCTGGATCTGACTGGCCTAATGCAGATTGGCCAGCACCTCGGGGGCAAGGGCGAGGTCTTCGCTGTAGGGGCTCAGGTACTCAGTTGGCGACATAGCTGTGGTCGGCACCGGAATGGCCGCTACCGTACTGCCGTCGGACTGTAGCGCGATTTGCTCGGCTTCCCACTGGTCATACTCTTCGGCCTCGTGAACGATTACCCGAGTCC
>PXDR01000061.1 GCA_003566335.1 Cyanobacteria bacterium T3Sed10_344R1 | reverse complement strand
CCTGGGTATCCGCATTCAGAATTTGGTAGTTCCACACAAACCGCACCCCCTTGGACTGCTCAAACCGAGTCTGTATCAGCACCGTCGCCCCCAACGGTAGCGACCGGTGATAGCGCAATCCCAGATCCACCACCGGCAAATCGACCCCCGCCGCGATCCAATCGCCAAAACTACTGTCATAGGCTTCTAGATAGGCGATCCGCGCCTCCTCCATCCAAGCTACATAGGTGCCATGCCAAGCGATCCCGGCATAGTCCGTATGGTGTGGCTGCACCCGCGTCCGATACTCAAACCACCCCTGCGCCAAATCTTGCCCCAAACCCAAACTCCTATTTTTTTTGACAACAGCCAAATAGCCAACGGCCAATAGCCAATAGCCAATAGCCCTAGTGGGCCATGCCCGAAGGGCTTTATGGCTAATACAAATTATGAATCCCCCTCAAAGCTGCGATCGCACCCTGTCTATGATGGAACTGAACCAGCCAAAAGCCTTGCAAAACAAGCCTGCACAGACTTTTGAATTCGCTGTTATCGACAGAACACCCAGGAAAAACCGCAGCCAAATTCACCCAACTTAAAATTGGCTGCTTTCAATCGGCTGCTTATAAGAGGTCAGGATCATGGAAAAGATTTTGCTTGCAGACTCCGGCACCGGCAACACCGAAGCCATGCTGAAAGTGCTGATGGATATCCCCGTCGTGCAACGGGCTAAGGTCAGCGTGCTGCACGTGGTGCCCCCCCAGGTCAGCGCCGAAGCAATGGCCAGTAAGTGGGAGACTGGCGGCAAAACCCTGGCCAATGCCATCACCAGCCTTAATCTAGACCCCACCCGAGTCACCGCTATGCTGCGGGAAGGTGAACCCAAGGACGTAGTCTGCCAAGTCGCTGATGAAATTGACGCCAGCCTGATCATCATGGGGTCGCGGGGGCTGCGGGGGCTGAAGGCAATCTTGGAAAACTCGGTCAGCCAATACGTGTTTCAACTCGCCGCCCGCCCGATGCTGCTCGTCAAAGACGATCTCTACAGCATTCGTCCCATCAAGCGGATCTTGGTCGCCCTAAATAAGTCCGACTCTGCTCAGCAGGGCCTCTCCTTTGCCCTGTCGCTGCTACGGGATATCCCCGATAGTGAGCTGATTCTGGTGCATTCGGTGTCGAACCTCAAGGCGAAACCCTTTGACCAAACCAGCCCCGACCCCAACAAAGACCCGATTTTGCAGGCGGCAGTGGCTGAAGCCAAAAAGTACGGCGTGGCCTACAAATGCGTCGCCCCCGAAGGCAAAGCCGGGGTACGGATTTGTCAGCTCGCCGAATCCATGAACGTGAATCTGCTGGTGTTGGGTTCCCCAGATCGCCGACCTTCGATCGCCAAAGGACTGCCCGACCTGGATCGCCTTGTCGGTGAATCCCTGTCGGACTATGTACGGGTTTATGCGCCTTGCCCGGTGTTGTTGACTCGGATGGCGGATTAGATTAAAAGCACGTCCATTCAGTGAACTGCGTTTCTATGTCCGTTGCGATCGACTTTGGCACGAGTAATACCGTTGTTGCTCGGATCAACCCTCAAACCCAGCAGCCGGAAACTATTGCTCTGCCAGGGCTTTCTCAGCAAATTGGCGACAATCCACCGCTGATCCCCAGCTTGCTCTATGTGCAGCAGGCGGCAGAGCATAAGGTCGTGGCGGGTCAAGGGGTGTGCGATCGCGGGCTAGATGTGGCCCAAGATCAGCGGTTCTTCCGCAACTTTAAGCGCGGCATTGGCACAGAAGTTCAGGGTTTTTTGCCGACCCTGGATGGTCAGCCGGTGCGGTTTGAGCAGGTGGGGCAGTGGTTTCTGGGGCAGATTATTCAGCAGCTCCAACTGAGCGACCCAGACCTCAATGCCCTAACCTTCACCGTGCCGGTGGATAGTTTTGAAACCTATCGCCACTGGCTGGGGGGCGTTTGTGCTGATCTGGCGATTGACCAAGTGCGATTGCTGGATGAACCAACTGCGGCAGCATTGGGCTACGGCATTCAGGGCGATACCACGCTTCTGGTAATTGATTTCGGTGGCGGTACCCTAGACTTTTCCCTGGTGCAACTGGCCCCAGAAGCCCAGGCAAAACCCCTGGGCTTTATTTTGAAATGGGGCAAAAAGTCGATGGCGGAGCAGTCGGCCCAGCGGGTGCAGACGGCGCGGGTGCTGGCTAAGGCGGGGGAGTCTCTTGGCGGCGCAGACATTGACCAGTGGATTTTGCAGCATTTTCAGCAGACTCAGGGGCTTGAGCCGAGTCCTCTGACCCAGCGCCTAGCAGAGCGGTTAAAGATTCGCCTGTCTACGGCCACCACAGCCCAAGAGGCGTACTTCAACGACGAAACCTTCGACACCTACGACCTCAGCCTCAGTCGAGAGCAGTTCAATCAACTGCTGACTGATAACGACTTCTTTGAGCGGCTTGATCAACGGCTGACCCAGGTCTTGCAGCAGGGGCGGCGGCAAGGCATTGAGGTGGCGGATATTGATGCAGTGCTGCTTGTGGGCGGCACGGTCCAAATTCCGGCAGTAAAGCGCTGGGTTCAGGGCTATTTTGATTCCAGCAAAATCAAGGGGGAGCGACCGTTTGAGGCCATTGCCCAGGGCGCGCTCCAACTTCAGTCTGGACTCCAGCTCCAGGATTTTCTCTACCACGGTTACGGTATCCGCTATTGGGATCGCCGTAACAATCGCCATAGCTGGCACCAGATAATTCCCCAGGGGCAGCCCTATCCAATGGGCGAACCGGTGGAGTTGGTGCTGGGAGCTTCCAGCGAAAACCAGCCCAGTCTGGAGCTAATTCTGGGAGAAATGGGAGAAGACTCTAGCCGCACCGAAGTTTACTTTGAGGGCGATCAGCTAATTACCCGTCAGGTCGCGGGAGCCAAGGCAGCAGTACAGCCCTTGAACGATCGCGACGGTGCCCGCACCATTGCCTGCCTAGATCCCCCCGGTTTTCCAGGACAGGATCGGCTGCGGCTACGGTTTTGGGTTGATCGAGAGCGGTTT
>PXDR01000362.1 GCA_003566335.1 Cyanobacteria bacterium T3Sed10_344R1 | reverse complement strand
TGGGCATTGATTTGATACACAGCATTGCACTGGTAAAACCAGTTGACAATTCGAGTGATTGACCGAGTGCTGTCTTCCTCTCGCTGGGAAATCGAGGTGAAGTTTGTGATGTTAGCGTTCAGGTCTTTGGCTTGGAGAAGTGGGCTGCGGTTGCCGCGAAAGTTGAAGGTATTGACGCCTACAAATAAATTACAGGTGCTGCACAAGGTCTGGGAGTTGCCGAGGCTGGTTTCACCGCCCATTTTCAGTGCTTGAATATGGTCGATTTGCAGTCTGACAGTTCGGCTTTTCTTGGCCCCACAGCAGAGACAGGTGTAACCGTCCCGCCGCTTAACCTGCTCTTTTTCAGCTTCGGTCAGTTCTGAGCGAGATCTAGGCTCCTGACTTACTGGTGTTTTTGGAGGGGCGTTGCCATAACGTTCGCGGTCTATCAAACTATTGGAAATGTTTTGCGCTGCGGCTCGAAATCGAGTCAGATCTTTATAGAACGTTTTCCACAGCAGACCGGGCTTAGCAAACTCGTTTTCTAGATAGATCTGGGCATCTCGTGGGGAAATGTCAGAGATCTGGTAGGCGATCTGGTCTAAATCGTACAGGTCGCGGTCTTCAAAGGAGTGGTAGTCGGGTTTGACGCCGTTTTGAATAATGTGACGGACGAGTCTGGCCAGATCGCGGCTAAGGCGACCGCCCATGTCATCTTCTTCTGGCGAGAAGTATTGATAGCACCAAGGCTCCACCTGCTGCTGCATCCAGGCTTCGTCCAGGTCTTCCTTAGCCCAGTCTTCTGGCAAGCTGGCTTTGTTGGTTGCAATGAAGTCAATGAACGCATCAAACTTGTGCCGGTTATGCTCGTAAGCCATGATGAATTCAGTGAAGCCTTCGATGGAATCCTGGCTGGAATCCGCATAGGCAATATCTGTCTTGAACCAGCCGACCGGAAAAATGCGGGTAAAGGGCGGGATTTGATAAGACCCGCCACTCTCGATCGACTTTGCGACTTCTTCAATTAAATGGACGGAAATATACTCCAGGGGATAGTGACCCTTGACCGCAGACTGGCTGTCTTCCGTGCCGCCCTCTAGGGGATCGGCCCAGTCGATCAAGCGTTTCCAGTTATCGTAGAACAGGACGATGTTGGCTTCGTTACTGCCGCCTGCCTTTTCTCCCCGCAGAGCGCGGCCAAT
The DNA here is from genome assembly GCA_003566335.1 of Cyanobacteria bacterium T3Sed10_344R1. GTDB lineage: Bacteria > Cyanobacteriota > Cyanobacteriia > Phormidesmidales > Phormidesmidaceae > PXDR01. The sequence goes on along the minus strand of PXDR01000362.1, from coordinate 1,844 downwards.
CATTTGGGTGAGCAGGATGCTGCTGGTGGTTTGGCGGGTAATGAAGACCGTGTCTACGTCGGGAACGTCTGCCCCCTCTGTTAACATGCGGACATTGATCAAAACATCTAAGGGCGCGGGGTTGCCTGCTTCATCGAGTCCGGTTTTGAACTGCCTGAGGATACGAGCGTTGTCGGTTGTGGTGCGCTTGTTCCGAGCCTCAGCAGAGCCGGGATCTACGTCAATTTTGGAATAGATGGCATCAGCCCGCACCCCTCGCTCTTCTAGCTTTTGCTTGAGGTAGACGCACTGAAACCAGCGGTCGGCAAAGATGATCGTTTTGCCGTACTGGTCGCGGTGAGCCACGTAGGCATCAACGATGCGATTGTTCCGGTTGTTGTCGTTGGCCAGAATTGCAATGATTTCTTCGGGCAAATCTTTATGCTGACGTGCCAGTCGGTCGTAGAGGGTGTCGTCTACGTCCAGTTCTCTGCCAGTGGGACGTTCGATGTAGTTGGGGCGGGCCAACACCTTCTGGGTGATCAGCTTGGCTTTGTCAGCTTTGTAAATGATGCCATCACGGAAGATCTCTGACAGCCAGCCTCGCCGGGTGGGGTCGGTATAGGTCGGAGTCGCCGTTAAGCCCAGGAATTGAGCTTGGGGCATCAGGGTGCGGAGGCCAAGCTTTTCCGGTTTTTCGCCAATCAGCAGATTACGACAGCCATAGGCGGGGGCGTGGTGGGCTTCGTCAATCACCACAAAGAAGGAGGTGTCTTGGTTGCTGGCGATGAATTTATTGAACGCGCTCTGGAGGGGCTGTCCAACTTCATCCACAGCGTTGACGTGCAGGTTGCTGATGGCGGTGGGAGTGGTCATGATCACCACATCATCAGTGGTGCAGATGTCAGAAGCTCTAGCGTGGGAGGGACTGCTAGAGACGCGGCGAATGTTCAGAGTCGTTTTGGGAGCGGGGATGGTGACGGCGCTGCGGTAGAACTCAGAATAGGCTTGGTCGAGCAGATAAAAGGAGGGGGCGAGCCAGAGGACTTTGATGTTTTTGGCTAGGACGTGGTTGCACAGCCAGCGCACGGCGGTGAATGTTTTACCGGCTCCAGTTGGCAAGACCAGGATGCCGCTACCCGCTTGGGGTCGTTGAGGATCAAAGGCTTTATTGAGGTGCTCGAAGGCGTCGAGCTGATGCTGGAAGGGAGTTCTAAAGTCCTGGGCGGGTTGGCTCCGCAGTTCGTCTAAGTTTAGTGAGACACGTCTTCGTGAGTCACACATGGTGGCTGGCTCCTGAGTCCCTGAGGGTGCATGGATGGGGGTGGCAGAAATTGAGGTTAGGTGCGGGCCAGATCACCCCTGCTGGGTCTGGTGGTCTGTCTCACCCTTGTTCAAAATGCCCAAATGATCCCTGCAACTCACGAATCTCTGGCTGGTCTTGCCGGAGCAGCTTGTGCTTAGCCCCTAAGCCATCACCATGCCGCCATCGACGTTCATGACTTGGCCAGTGATGTAAGCCGCCGCCGGGTCAGCAGCCAAGAAGCGTACCAGACCGGCGACTTCTTCGGGTTGACCGTAGCGACCGAGGGGGATGAACTTGAGGATGTCTTCGGTGTTGGGCAGGTTCTCGGTCATGTCGGTGGCGATGAAGCCGGGGGCGACGGCGTTGACGGTGACGCCACGGGGAGCCAGTTCCTTAGCCACGGTTTTGGTAAAGCCGATCACCCCAGCTTTGGCGGCGCTGTAGTTGGCTTGGCCGGGGTTGCCCATTTGTCCGGCCACAGAGGCGATGTTGATGATGCGGCCTTTGCGCTTTTTCAGCATCAGCTTGCTGACGGCGCGGGTGCAGAGGAAAACGCCGG
>PXDR01000450.1 GCA_003566335.1 Cyanobacteria bacterium T3Sed10_344R1 | reverse complement strand
ATGTAGGTTGGGCAAAGGGCTCCGCCCGTGCCCAACAGCAGAGTCGTCGAAGCGCTAGTCAGCGTCTCTAGCTCCAGCTTCTCCCAGGGGATTGGCAGACTGGCTGATCATGTCTGCCTTAGCCTGGCGCATTAGGCTGGGCCACAGAAGCAGAAAAAAGACCATCCAAACTAAAATCGGCAGGCTGATTAATCCGGTGAGCCACAGGCGATGGAAGCCTAGCCAACTGCCGCCAATTAGACTGGTGCCGGTCAGCAAAATTGACCAGGGCTGACACCACCAGGGCTTGTCATTCCAAGGATTGTAGGTCGTCATGGGCGCTGGGTTGCTTTAGGATCTGGGACTTGAAATCGCTGGGCTAGGTCTTGGCGTAAGCGCTGTAGGGTCGAGTCTGGCTCGACTTGGTTGAGGATTTGGTTAATCACGGTGTTGATGCCGTCTGGCCCCCAGCTACAGCCCTGGGCCAGATAGATTTGGGCGGCTCGGCCTACGGTGTAGGTGCCGTAGCCTGCGGCCCCAGCTTGGGCGGCCATGGTGCCTGCTAGGGCGGCTAGGGCGCTGGGACTATCAAAGACGCTGGTGACGGCGGCGGCTCCTTTGCCTAAGCTCAGCAGCACGCCGCTGCCGACTTCGGTAATCAGCCCAGCGCCGCTACTGCGGACAATGGCTCGCCAGAGGCGGCTGGCGTCGTAGCTGGTCATGGGCATGCCGTAGAGCCGAGCTAAGGCCCGAATCAACAGCAGGTCGGCGACTGCGCCCCCGGCTAAGTCCAGCAGGGCGATGGGGTTCAGAGCAATCGCTAGGGCTTTGTACTTGGCAAAGCGCAGGATTAGCTCGTCGGCTTCCGCCTGGTGCAGGGCGCGGGTGTGGCGGGCCAGTTCTGTTTCGACATCGCTGGCTTGGGCCAAGGTGTTGAGGGCGACGAGCAATGGCCCATCCCGCTGGAGCAGCCGGTTCAGCGCCTGCTTCAGTTCTTCCATTTGGGGCGGCGGCGATTCCCATTCTTCGGTAATGCGGCCATCGGGCCACTCTACCCGCACGGGGATAGGGGCGGGTTCTGCGGCCACGCGAACAATGTCTTGCTGTTGCAGTAGGGGCGGGGTTTGGGTTTGTCGCCAGAGACGCTGGAGGTTTTGGTAAACGGCTTGCTGGTCGGTGTCGGGGTAGAGGTCGATTTTATTGAAGACCAACAGCAGCGGTTTTTGGGTTTGGCAGAGCTGCTCTAGGGCTTTGTGTTCGGTGCGGGTGATGTCCCCGGAGACGACGAACAGAATCAGGTCAGCCTGCTGGGCCATGTCTGCGGCCATGGCGGCCCGACTCTGTCCGGCAATTTCGTCGAGGCCGGGGGTGTCGATTAGCTCTAGCTGGACGGGGGATTGAGGATTGGCGATGGCTTCGACTGAGGGTGTCCAGTAGACGGAGCGGGGCCATTGGGTGACGCCGTTGAGGGGGCCGGTTTCCAGCACTTTTTCGCCAATTAGGGCGTTAATCACGGCGGATTTGCCCCGACTGACTAGGCCAAAGACGACGATGCGCAGGCTGGAGCGGTTGAGTTTGTGCAGCAGGCGCTGGAGTTGATCGAGGCCCGATTTGATGGCGGCTTGTTCTTGGAGGTCTTCGGCTTGGTGGCGGCGCAGGGTAACTTTGGGGTTGAAGCGGGCGATCGCACGGCGAAGACTCAGGGCCGTTTGTTGAATCGGCACTGGCGGGGTGGGTTTATGCACAGGGGAATCGGACGGCTTCACCACAGACAAAGGTTGAGCAGATCGGCTCAGGCAAAAGGCTGGATCCTCACCACCTAAAGGCTTTGGCAGAAAGACTTAGGAGGCAGTGGGATCTGGTTTGAGTGTAGCGTTTGCGATCGCAGCCGAACCAGTCAGACGACGCAACCCCTGCTGCACTAGGGTGGGCAGGATGGCTCGGGTCTGCTGAAACCGCCGCTGGAGGATGGGGGTGAGGATTTCCGGGCTGAGGCTCAGGCTCGTATCGGGGGTGCCTGCTAGGCTGCGGGCTTCAAAGTAGTCCACCAGGGTCAATCCGGCCAGGCGAGTCAGGTGAGCGGCGCTAAGGGCTTGGATTGCCCCGCCCGCAACATAGGTAGCGGCATGGGTTTTCAGCAGTCCGGCCAGGGTCTGTGTAGAGAGTTCCACTAGGCCCAGTTTGACCGTGAGGCTAGCTAGGGCAGCGGCTGCGGCTTTGGCTTGATCAAGGGATAGTTTTTGCTGGTAGATTTTGCCCAGGTCGGCGACGAGCTGGGCGTTAATCGCCCCAACGGCCACTAAGTCTAGGGTGGGGACGGGGTTGGCGAAGGCGGCGGCGGCGGCGATCCACTGATATTGCTCGATTTGGGGCAGGGCGCGATCGCGGCGCAGTTGATTCACGCCGGTTTGTACCTGTTGCCGCAGGTGAGTGGCCTGACGCAGCACTCGGCCCAGCTGCCACTGGGTGCCCTGCTCACTGATCTGAGGGGCGAGGCGCTCGGTTAAGGCGCTGATGTCCGGCTGGGGCTGTTCCCAGCGTTCTTGGCTGGTGCCGTCGCTGTCATGGGTTCGCACTTTTAGCGGTTTGGGGGCAGCTGCGATCGCAACCCCTTCTCCGGCCATCTCCAGGGCATTGAGCCGGGTTTGAATCCGCTGCATCACCACGGCTCGATCCAACGGCGGCAGGCTGTCCTGCTTATTCAACACCAGTTGTACCGGGTACCCGGTAGTGACCAGGGTTCTCAGCAGTTGATGCTGGGACTCGGTTAAGTCGCCTACCGTGAGCAGCACCAGGGCATCACAAGCTTGCAGCTCGGGCTGATCGAGGCATTCGGTGGCGGCGTCTGGGGTAACTTCCGCCTCGGCTGCTGCGACCTTTGCCAAGTCCGGCAACTCTTGCCAGTTCACCGCCCGGAGTTGGGCCGCCGACCAAGCCTGGAGCTGGCTGACCAAGCTAGATTTACCGACCCCTGGGGTGCCCAAGATGCCCACGGTGAGGGGGTGGGCGGCGAGTTCCGCATCACTCAATTGGCTGAGGTGCGATCGCATCTCTT
>PXDR01000423.1 GCA_003566335.1 Cyanobacteria bacterium T3Sed10_344R1 | reverse complement strand
TCGTGCGGTTTCGCTACCTGACTGAGCGCTCAGGCCACAAAACTGCCTTTCACTCTAGCGGGTGATGGCGACTTCGGACGCATGGTGCGGCTAGGGAACTGGCTAACGGATCACTATGGGGGCCGGACAATCAGGGATACTGGGTGGGGATTGAGCCGGGGATGGCAGTAGGGGCAAGGGCGATGGCAAAGCGAATTCTATTTCTGAGCAATGGCCACGGCGAAGACCTCAACGGCAGCCTGGTGGTGCAGGCATTGCAGCAGCTTGACCCCACGGTTGAGATTTCGGCCCTTCCCCTGGTTGGGGCAGGTCACGCCTACAAGAAGCTGAACGTGCCGATTATTGGCCCGACCCAAAGCCTACCCTCCGGCGGCTTCATTTACATGGGCCTGGGTCAAGCCATCCGGGATCTGTTTGCGGGGTTGCCTAAGCTCACCTTGGCCCAGCTAAAAGCCGTGCGCCGCTACGGCAAAGACTTTGACCTAGTATTTGCGGTCGGAGACATTGTGCCGATTGCCTTTGCCCGTTTGACCGGACGCCCCTACAGCGTGTTCTTGGTGTCAAATTCCAGCTACTACACGGGCCGGATGCGACTACCACTGTGGGTAAAATTCTGGTTGCGATCGCAGCGCTGCCGCAGCATCTTTACCCGCGACAAGTACAGCAGCGAAGAGTTGAGTCAGCGGGGCTACGCCGCCCAGTTCGCTGGCTACCCGATTATGGACACCCTCCAGCCCCAGGGCGTTGATCTTGCCTTGCTGCCTGACCAACCGCTGATTGCCTTGCTCCCCGGCAGTCGCCCCCCCGAAGCCCTGCACAACCTCGAACGCCAGCTCCAGCTCTGCCAGGTGCTGAGCCAGCAAGCCCCAGAGCGCCGCCTCCAGTTTCGCGCCGCCCTAGTTCCCAGCATTACTGAGGCTGATTTAAGTGCGATCGCCGATCGCCTCAATTGGCAATACCAACCGCCCCATACCCTGATTGGCCCCTATTGCACCGTGCAGTGTCCCAGCAATGCCTTTGCTGACGTGCTGCATTGGTGCGACCTGGTGATTGGCATGGCCGGTACCGCCGTTGAGCAAGCCGTTGGACTTGGCAAACCCGTTATCCAGATCATCGGTGACGGCCCCCAGTTCACCTACCGCTTCGCCGAAGGGCAAATGCGTCTGCTAGGGCCATCAGTGGAAACCATCGGCAAATCCCCCGCCACCCCCACCCACCTAGATCAAGCCGCCCAGCGAATTCTGGCAATTCTGCAAGACTCCGACCACCAAGACCGCTGCCGCCAAAATGGCCTCAACCGGGTTGGCCCGGTCGGCGGCTCTGCCCAGATGGCCCGTCACCTGCTTGATCAACTGACCACTAGCCCAGTCCTGTCCTAATCTGGTGCCCCGACTCCAGGTCAGCCCTTGCCTTTTCCCCTAACTGCCGACCGGTGGATTCCAGCTTGGGCAATCCCGAAACCGCCCACGAATAAACTCGGTAAATAGCTGCACCTTGGCCGACAGGTGGCGGTTCACCGGATATAGCACCCAAATGTAAAGATCCGGCAGGCCATACTCCGGTAACACCACCTGCAACAGTCCCCGCTGCAACGCCTCCCCAATCAGAAACGTGGGCAATAAGGCAATTCCCAACCCCTTCAACGCGGCCTCCCGCAGCACCTCGCCATTATTTGAGCAGAGACAACCATCAATCTCCACCGATTGCAGCTCTCCAGCTGGGTCGAGCAATCGCCACTGATGCCCTGCCCCTAAGTAGCCATAGTGTAGGCAAGAGTGCGATCGCAAATCCTGAGGCTCCAGAGGACTGCCGTGGCGGGCGAGATAGCCTGGGGCAGCACAGATTACCCGTTGGGCTGGGGAAATTTTGTGAACGATTAAACTGGCGGCGTCAAATGGGGCCGCAATCCTCAGGGTCACGTCAAAGCCTTCTTCGACTGGATCAATGAAGCGATCGTTGAGGGATAGCTCCACATCGAGCTCTGGGTACTGCTGCAAAAAGTCCGCCACGGCTGCCGCCAAATGCAGGGTGCCAAAGGACATCGGCGCATTCACCCGCAGGGTACCCGCAGGCTGGCTGTGTAAATTAGCCACCGCCAGTTCTGCTTCGGCCAAATCCGCCAAAATCGCCACACAGCGCTGATAAAAAGCCAGCCCCGTTGCCGTCGGCGTCACCTTACGCGTCGTCCGGTGCAGCAACTGCACCCCCAAATTATCTTCCAGATTAATCACCAGCTTATTCACCGCCGAGCGAGACAGCCCCATCTGTCGCGCCGCCGCCGCAAATCCGCCCGCATCGACCACTTGGGCAAAGGCGCGCATTCCCTCAAATTTGTCCATCGTGCTTTGGCCAACTCCAGCTTTTGCCTACGCTTTTCCCTGACTGACTGCAAGACCGCCGTACTTCCCTGCACAGCCTCCTGACTCCGAGCAGTTTATCGTTAAAGCATAGAGTTTGTCTCTTTTTAGGCGACAGACTGTCAATAAAATTTCTTATTGTCTTTTTTATAGAGCCAATTCATAATAGAGCTATGCCGTTCTAGGCCACCCGCCTCGTTTCGGTCAGAACAGCATTTCAACCTTTTCCCAACCGTTAGGAGTTTTGGCCAGCCATGATTACCCTTCGTCCATCCCATGAGCGCGGTGCTGCTAACTTTGGTTGGCTCGACAGCCGCCACAGCTTCTCTTTCGGCAACTACTACGACCCCACTCACATGGGCTTCTCTAGCCTGCGGGTGATTAACGAAGACAAGGTTGCCCCCAGTCAAGGGTTCTCGACCCACGGCCACCGGGATATGGAAATTGTCACCTATGTCCTGTCTGGCGGCTTGGCCCACAAGGACAGCATCGGCAATGGCTCGGTGATTCGTCATGGTGATGTCCAGCGGATGTCCGCTGGGACTGGCATCATGCACAGCGAGTACAACGCCTCTAGCAGCGAGCCGGTTCACCTGCTGCAAATCTGGCTGTTGCCCGATACCCAAGGGCTGTCCCCCAGCTACGAAGAGAAGCACATTCCCGTAGGCGAAACGCCGGGGC
>PXDR01000244.1 GCA_003566335.1 Cyanobacteria bacterium T3Sed10_344R1 | reverse complement strand
TCATCCCCCCAGTTGTCGGTTTCTTCGGGGTCGTAGGCAAGTTCTGCCCGCTGGGGCGGAGCGGCCGGGGCTTGGGTGTAGAGCGGCTCAGGCTCTCGCCAGTCCTGTTCTAAGGGCTGCTCTTGGCGGATTGGGGTGCGGCTACGCAGGGGCTCGACAGGAGCCTCTACCCCAGAGGGCAATTGGTTAGAGGTGGAAACCGGCATGATGTAAGCGTCTTCTTCCCCTCGTTCCCAGGGGGGCGAGCCAATGCCCAGACGCTCCATGATGCCGGTGGTCAGGCGAACCATTTTTTCTTCGGCCCCCTCAAACACAATCAACCGGTCGGGGCCACTGCTGACAATTTCTTCGATGGGCAGTTCGTAGGTGCTAATCACCTGGTCGGGAATTTGGGGTAAGCCAAGGGAGGCAATCACCAGGGACTGGAGCTTGCCGTCGGTAACGTTGAAGCGGAAGCCGCGCACCCGACCCAGCATGTCGCCGTTTTCGGTGATGACTTGGCAGTTGACCAGGGTGCTGTAGGGGCTGACGCTGAGTTCGTCATCTTCGAGGGCGGTGTCGTCATCAACTAAAATCACGTCGCCGATTTGGCGAATGCTGCTGAGCTGCATGATTTGCTGATTGCCCGAGAGCACGCCGGACAGCACATTTTCCCGCACGCCCAAGGCCACCACTTCTCCTCGGTCGATGTCTACCCACATTTGGCTGACCACCCCTAGGCGCTTGCCGTCGGTGCGGGTAATCACTTGGGTACCCAGGATGTCAGCGCGTTGGCGAGATTGGTCGAAAGTCATGTCCGAGTCCTATGGGGGGTCACATGTGCGAGTTGGTGTTCCAGGTCGGTGTTGCCAGGCGGAACTAAGCACATATCCTTAGCTGTTCATCTTACCGATAATTGGCTTTGACCATAAAGCCCCATGAAAAACCTGGGGGCCACTACCCCGTCAGACCTATGGATTTTGTGCGCCGACGCTGTTGGCCTGCATAGGTAACTTATACAGAAGCGGGTTGGGGATCGAGGCTGATGCCCAAAACCTGGGTATAGGCTCCGCGAGCTTGGGTGACGCCAATGGTGCGTTCGGCGGATTCAATCATCGGTCGCCGCAGGCTAACCACGATGAATTGAGCCTGCTGAGTCTGATGTTTAATCATTTTAGCGAGTCGCTCTACGTTTGCCCCGTCTAGGAACATGTCTACCTCGTCAAAGGCGTAGAAGGGGGAGGGCCGATAGCGCTGCAGGGCAAAGATAAAGCTAAGGGCGGTGAGGGATTTTTCGCCCCCGGACATGGAGGCGAGGCGGCGCACTTGCTTACCTTTGGGGTGGGCTACGAGGTTAAGGCCGCCGTTGAAGGGGTCTTGGCTGTCGTCGAGCTGTAAATGACCGTCGCCGTCGGAGAGTTCGGCAAAGATGCTCTGAAAGTTTTGGTTGACGGCGTCGAAGGCTTCTTGAAAGGCTTTGCGGCGCAGGGTGGTGAAGGTTTCCACCCGCAGCAGTAGTTCGGTGCGCTCTTCTTCGAGGGTGCCAAGTTTTTGAGACAGTTCTTCCAGGCGGGTTTGGGTGCGGTTGTATTCTTCTAGGGCCAGCATGTTGACGGGCTCTAGGGCTTCCAGGCGGCGTTGATGCGATCGCACCGATTTGCGCACCTGTTCCAGGTCGGTTTCGGCAGGGATTTCGGGCAGGGGTTCTGGCAGGTCGGCGGCGAGGGCTCCCACCTGGGCCTGGAGTGCTTCGAGGGCTTGGCGACGGTCGGCCTGGGTTTCTTGCAGTTTTTGCTGCTCCCAGTCAGTTTGCTGCTGGGTCATTTGCCGTTCCCGCAGGTGACGTTCGGCCCCGTCTCGGGCGGCGCGTTCAGCGGCCAGGGTCTGGCCCAGGCGATCGAGGGCGGCCTGGGTTTGATCAATCTGTTGCTGTAGGTCAGTCTGCTGTTGGCTGAGGCTGGCCTGCTGGTTGATTTGCCCCTGCTGCTGCTGGCGCTGGGCTTGGATCTGCTGCTGGATTTGCTGGATTTTTTCTTGCAGGCGCTGGCGCTGGCTCTCTAGGGTCTGCTGCTGCTGCTGGGCTGACTGTAGGGCGGCTTGAGCGGTCTGGAGCTGGGTTTCGAGCTGCTGCACCTGGGTTTGGGCCTGCCGCCATTCGCTGTGGCTTTGGCTGGTTTCTAGCTCGTTGAGCTGGTGGCGCAGGGTTTGCAGTTGGGCCTCTTGGCTTGGCAAGGTTTGGCGCAGTTCGCTCAGGCGAGCTTGGGCGGTGTCTGCTTCTTGGCGGTAGCGCTGCACCTGGGCCTGGGCCTGCTGAAGCTGCTGCTGAAGCTGCTGGATTTGCCGCTGCTGCTGGCCGCCAGCTAGCTCTAGCTCTCGGTGACGCTGACGGGCTTCGATTAGCTCGGCGGCTCGGTCTTTGGCGGTTTGGGCGGCGGTGGCGAGGGTGCGATCGCAACGCTCCAGCATCCGCTCAATTTCCCCCAAGCGTTGGCGTAGAGCGACCGCTTCGGCAGACTCTCCGGCTTCCACCGTGCCAAAGTGCAGACGGCCCTGGCGAGACCCTAGGCTGCCCCCAGTCATGGCTCCACTGGTTTCCAGCAGTTCCCCCTCTTGGGTGACGATGCGAAACTTGCCCAAGTGTTTGCGGGCCAGATCGAGGCTGTCGAACACTACGGTGCTGCCAAAGACATAGGCAAACACATCCCGAAAGTCGGGGTCACAGTCGATTAGGTTGACGGCGTAGTCTACAAATCCTTCTGGCCGCTGCCAAGGGGAAATGGGGGTGAACTTGGGCACCCGAATTGAGTTCAGAGGTAAAAAGGTAGCCCGTCCGGCCCGGCGTTGCTTTAGGAGCTGAATACCAGCCTGGGCCACCCGGTCAGTTTCTACCACCAGGTAGCCCAGTCGGCCCCCCGCCGCAATCTCTAAGCCCAACTGATAGCGAGGATCGACCCGGCCCAACTGGGCCACCAGACCACAAACGCCCTCAAGCCCGCTGTTGATGAGAACCTTCGTCGCCTGGGTTCCCTGGGTTTCTTGAATGGCCTGGGCCTGGGCTTC
>PXDR01000386.1 GCA_003566335.1 Cyanobacteria bacterium T3Sed10_344R1 | reverse complement strand
GCCCCCCATTGCGTCTATGGCAATTCGTGCCCGCGTCGATTCCATGAATTGAATCCGCAAGAAACCTTAAAAATTCTATCAGACCGCTGATTCGCCTCGCTGATTCGCCGGAGCGCTGGCTAGGGCTGGTCAGGAGGGTGGAGATGTAGGGCAACCCTACTCTTCCCCAGGCTCGACAATCCGCTGGAATAGGTAGCCGGTGCCCCGAGCGGTGAGGATCAGCTCTGGATTGCTGGGATCATCCTCTAGCTTGGCCCGCAGGCGGGAGATGTGGACATCCACCACCCGGGTATCCACATGGCGCTCGGGGGTATAGCCCCAGACCTCCTGCAAGATCTCCGAGCGGGAGAAGGGTTCTCCAGAACGGCTGACCAATAGCTCTAGCAAGCTGAACTCCATCCCGGTCAGGCGGATGCGCTCATCCCCTTTGTAAACCTGGCGCTTGTTGGTGTCGATGCGGATGGTGTTGACGGTGATCACCCCAGAGCTGGGGATGCCGGAGGTGCCGACTTTATCGACCCGACGCAGTACGGAGCGAATCCGGGCTTCTAGCTCTTTCGGGGAGAAGGGCTTGACCACATAGTCGTCAGCCCCCAGTTCTAGCCCGGTGATGCGATCGGCCACATCCCCCAGGGCGGTGAGCATGATGATGGGGATGTCGGATTCTTTGCGCAGTTCCTGGCAGACGCCGTAGCCGTCAAGCTTGGGCATCATCACGTCGAGGACGACCAGGTCTGGCCCAGTGTTGCGGAAGGTTTCCAGGGCTTCTTCGCCATCGGCTGCGGTGACGACATCGTAGCCAATCATGGAAAGCCGGGTCTCCAAAATGCGGCGGATGCTGGCTTCGTCGTCAACGACCAGGATTCTTTCTTTAGCGCTATCCAACGTTCTCTTGCTCCTTGTACGGCTCTGGCGGCGGTGGGGTGGGGGGTTAGCTGACTTGGGGCGAATCTGGCGAGAGGGACGTTAACCCGGATGCCAGACTCTAGGTCGAAGGGCTAACCGCTACAGCTTTAGCTTTAATAGATGAACCAATCTGAATAGTTAACTTTTAGTACCCCGACCTTAAGATAGTACGGGACGGGTTATCGCCGTAATTCATTGTAATTCCCGTTGCGACGGCTTTTCAGGGTTTTTTCCAGATTGGGGCTATCCCTGCAAAACAGGTGAAGTTATGTTGAGAGGATAGGCTTAAGCTAATGGCAAAAGCGAAATCCCACTTTGTCTGCAACCAGTGCGGGGCGGAGTCGCCTCAGTACTTTGGCAAATGCTCGGTCTGCGGTAGCTGGAATAGCCTGGTGGAGCAGGTGGCCCCGGCTAGCAGCAGCGCCAGCACCAGTCCGGGTCGCACCCCGCGCAGCAGTAAGCGCAGTGCCACGAAAGCGCCGTCTCAGCCGCGACTGTCTTTGACGTTGCCCCAAATTGAAGATCATCCCCAAACCCGGCTGCCGTCAGGCTACCGGGAGCTTGATCGGGTACTGGGGGGCGGCATTGTGCCCGGTTCTTTGGTGCTGGTGGGGGGGGATCCGGGGATTGGTAAGTCAACCCTGCTGCTGCAAGTGGCGAATCAGTTGGCCCAAACTAGCCCGGTGCTGTATGTCTGCGCGGAGGAGTCGGGTCAGCAGGTGAAGTTGCGATCGCAACGCCTCGGCATCAACACAGAAAAAACCGCTGGAAAAACGCCAAAATCCGCCTCAACCAACGGGGCAACCCAGCCCACCTCTCTCTACCTGCTGCCGGAGATCGACCTAGAGACAATTTTGATGGAGCTGGAGTCCCTGCGGCCTCCGGTGGCGGTGATCGACAGCATTCAGGCGCTGTACTACGGGGCGTTGACTTCAGCGCCGGGGTCAGTCTCCCAGGTGCGGGAATGTACCTCGGCCCTGATGCAGGTGGCGAAGCGGGAAAATATCAGTCTGTTTATCGTCGGTCATGTGACCAAAGAAGGTGCGATCGCAGGCCCAAAAGTTTTAGAACACCTCGTTGATACGGTGCTGTATTTCGAGGGCGATCGCTTTGCCAGCCATCGGCTGCTGCGATCGGTGAAAAACCGCTTTGGCGCGACCCACGAGCTGGGCGTATTCGAGATGGTGGATCGGGGGCTGGCGGAGGTGCATAACCCGTCCGAGCTGTTTTTGGGCAATCGGGACGAAGTGGTGCCGGGCATCGCCACCATCGTCGCCTGTGAGGGCACCCGGCCCCTCGTGGTGGAGTTGCAGGCTTTGGTCAGCCCCACCAGCTACAGCTCCCCCCGCCGCACCGCCACCGGGATTGAGTACAACCGGCTGCTGCAAATCTTGGCGGTGCTAGAGAAGCGGGTGGGCATTCCCCTGTCGAAGCTGGATGCCTACGTGGCCTCCTCTGGCGGGCTGAACGTGGGGGAGCCAGCAGCAGATTTGGGGGTAGCGGTGGCGGTGGCCGCTAGCTTCCGCGATCGCATGGTGGATCCCTACACGGTGATGATTGGTGAGGTGGGGCTGGGGGGCCAAGTGCGCCCAGTGTCGCAAATGGAGCTGCGGCTGAAGGAAGCGGCCAAGCTGGGATTTAAGCGAGCAATTGTGCCCAAGGGCCAGGGGGTTGACTCGGTGCTAGAAGTCATTCCCACGGCGCGGGTGGTGGATGCCCTAGCCGCCGCCCTGGCCGAGGGCAGCGCCTAATCTGCAACGGGCGCTGGAGAGCGGGTCGCCATCACCGCGTAGAACGGGTCTTGCCCGGCCATGCCCAGCATTTGCAAAAAAGTGGGGGTGGTGGAGGGGCGAGTGACTAATTCCGGCAGCTCGAACCCCGGCACGGCTTGGAAGTAAGACTGCACCAGCTTCACCCGAGTGGATTCAGAGCTATCGCGCCAAATTGCGATCGCTTTTTGAAAAAACATCCGATTGGAGAAGCTGATGATGGCAATGCCCCCCGGCTTCAGCACCCGATGGATTTCGGCGAACACCTTTTCGGGATACTGCAAATACTGCCCCGACACCGTATTCAGCACCGCATCAAACGACTGATCATCCAAGGGCAGCGCTGGGTTCTCGTTCAGGTTTTTGACAAAG
>PXDR01000504.1 GCA_003566335.1 Cyanobacteria bacterium T3Sed10_344R1 | reverse complement strand
TGGCTGTTTTTGATAGGACTGTTTTGGTTCTGGTATGACGACCTGAATGCGATCGCAATTTCTCCGGTTTGACCTATGGCTTCTCCCCGCGCGACGAATTGGTTGAAATGGGCTGCGATCGCATTTGTGCTGCTCGTCGTTGCTGACGTAGCCCTGACGTTTACGGCAGAGGGGCTGTGGTTTAACGAAGTCGGCTTTCTCCAGGTCTTTTGGCTGCGGCTCCAGGCCCAGGGCTGGCTGTTTTTGCTGGGCTTTGGGGTCAGTGCCGGAGCGGCAGTCTTTAATTTGAATTTGGCGGGAAAGTTGCGATCGCAAGCCTTAGCCGATCCCACCGTCGCCAAACAAAAGCGAGGTCTACGGCTGCGGGGGCTGCTGATGTTGACCCTGGGGCTGGGCCTGTTAATGGGGCTACAACTGGTGCATCAGGCCCAGGTGGTTGCTACCCATTGGCAACCTCAGCTGTCGGTGTATAACCCCGGTTCCCCTGTGCCGATCTTGGTGCGGCTGTCTTCTGTCGGCACCTTGGCCCAGCAGCTTTTGGGGAATCCCTGGCAGGTGGCCGTCATGGCGGCAGTCGCCGGGGCGCTGCTGGTGTTTCCCTTTGCCCTTACCCGGCTGATGGCGCTGCTGATGAGCCTGGGCTATGGCCTAGTGCTGTCAGCCCAGTGGATGAAAGTACTGCCAGTGCTGGCGATTACCCCGTTTAACATCCAGGATCCGATTTTTAATCGCGACCTAAGCTTCTATGTGTTCTGGCTACCCCTGGCGGAACTCGCCGAATTTTGGCTAATGGGGCTGCTGCTGTTTTTGCTGGTGGCGGTGATGTTGTCCTACCTGCTGTCGGGCAACAGCCTCAGCCAGGGCTACTTTCCCGGATTTTCGCCCAAGCAACAGCGCCACATCTACGGTCTGGGCAGTGCCTTGCTGCTGTTGGTCGCTTTTAGCCATTGGCTGGCCCGCTATGAACAGCTTTTTTCGTCCCAGGGCGCGGTGTTTGGAGCGGGCTATACCGATGTCACCGTGGTGCTGCCGGTGAATTTGGGGCTGGCGGTGCTCTCCACCGGACTCGGGGTGGGGATGCTGTGGCGCACGGTCTTTTGGTCGGTCAGTTTGCCAAACCTCTGGGACTGGCTGGTGACGATTGCCCGGCACAAGCATGACCACATTCCGCCAATTCAACAGCGGTCTCCGGGGGTGCGATCGCTGATTTTAGGGGCAGCCGCCTACGGCCTCGTTACCCTAATTGGCATCGGCATTGTCCCCTGGACAGTCCAGCAGTTAATCGTGTTACCCAACGAATTGCTGCGAGAAGCACCGTTTATCGACCGAGCGATTAGCTTCACCCGCAGCGCCTTTCAGCTCGACACTATCGAAGAAGAAACCTTCATCCCCGGCGGACAGCTTACCGCTGCCATCCTCGAAGATAACGACTTGACAGTACGCAACATCCGCCTGTGGGATAAACGGCCCCTGTTGGAATCAAACCGGCAGTTGCAGCAAATCCGGCTGTACTACGAATTTTTCGATGCCGACGTTGATCGCTACACCCTGAGACAGTCCGGCGGCGGCAGCGAACTGCGTCAGGTACTCATCGCTGCCCGAGAAATGAACTACGACCGGGTGCCCGACCAGGCCAAAACCTGGGTAAACGAGCACCTAATCTACACCCACGGCTATGGCTTCACCATGAGCCCGGTCAACGTTGCTGGGCCAGGGGGCTTGCCCGAATACTTCATCCAAGACATTGCCCATACCGCCAGCGAAGAAGCCGCAGACATCCCCATCGGCCAACCGCGCATCTACTACGGCGAGCTGACCCAAACCTATGTGATGACCGACACCCAGGTCCAAGAGCTAGACTTCCCCGACGGCAACGACAACGTCTACAACACCTACGACGGCGATGGCGGCATTGGCATTGGCGGCTGGCCCACCCGGCTGCTGTTTTCCCGCTATTTGCGGGACTGGCAAATGCTGTTTACCGAAGACTTCACCCCAGATACCCAACTCCTGTTCCGCCGCAACATTGTAGATCGGGTGCAAACCATCGCCCCCTTCCTGCGCTACGACCAAGATCCCTACCTGGTGGTCGCCGACCTAGACCAACCTTTCAACGACAACCCCGACTCAGCCGAAAACTATCTCTACTGGGTCATCGACGCCTACACCACCAGCGATCGCTACCCCTATGCCGATCCGGGGCTGCACGACTTTAACTACATCCGCAACTCGGTCAAGGTAGTGATTGATGCCTACCACGGCACCACCCGCTTCTTTGTGGCCGAACCCGATGACCCGGTGATTCAAACCTGGAGTCAGCTCTTTCCAGACATGCTGGAGCCCCTGACTGACATGCCCACTGCTCTGCAAAGCCACATCCGCTATCCCCAGGACTTCTTTCAGGTGCAGTCTGATGAGCTGATGACCTACCACATGACCGACTCCCAGGTGTTCTACAACCGGGAAGACCAGTGGCGCGCCCCCAACGAGGTCTACGCCAATGAACTGCGGGAGGTGGAGCCGTACTACCTAATCATGAAGCTGCCGACAGAGGAAGGGGAAGAGTTCATTCTGCTGCGCCCCTTTACCCCAGCCCAGCGCAACAACCTGGTGGCCTGGATTGCCGCCCGAGCCGACGGCGATCGCTATGGGCGGATGCTGCTCTACCGCTTCCCCAAGCAAGAGCTAGTGTTTGGCCCCGAACAGGTCGAAGCCCGGATCAACCAAGACCCGTTAATTTCCCAGCGGATTTCCCTCTGGAACACCCAAGGCTCCCAGGCCAACCAGGGCAACTTGCTGGTGATTCCAATTGAGCGATCCCTGCTCTACGTGGAGCCGCTGTATCTAGAAGCCGCCCAGAACCGCTTACCCACCCTAGCCCGCGTGATTGCAGTCCACGAAAACCGCATCGCCATGGCTCCCACCCTAGATCAAGCCCTGGAGGTGATTTTTGACCCCAGCCAAGCCGAAGACAGCGACGCCATCCTGCGCGAGCTAGAGATTGATCCAGAAGACAGCGCGCCCCTGCTGCCGGAGTAAGCGGATCTG
>PXDR01000236.1 GCA_003566335.1 Cyanobacteria bacterium T3Sed10_344R1 | reverse complement strand
CGGCCCCTGCCGGAGGCGTATGAGCAGTTTTTGAACTATCTCAACACCAGCGCCCGCCGCTTAGGCAAACGGGCTGACTGGGTGATGGGCGAATTTGACAAGGAGTTTGGCCCAGGCAGTTGGCAGCGGTTCCTCGCCCGATAACTCCCAAGGCTGGGGGCTGAAATCCCGCCACCATCCTAGGGCTGGGCCGTTGGGTTAAGCCAAGATTAAAGAGAATTTAGAGCAATCGCCCTAGAATGGCGAGGGACTTGATTCCAGGTTTTATTTTCTTAAGTTTTTGAGGAGACTGTGATGTCTGGTGCGGTTAGAACGGTTGAAATTTTCCAGAAAATTCCTGGCCCTCAAAGTTTTATGCCGGGCGAAGTGATCTTCACCGAGAAAGAGAAGGGTGAGCTGATGTACGGCATCCTAGAAGGTGAAGTGGAAATGGTGGTGGCGAATAAAGTGGTTGAAACGCTCAACACTGGCGATGTATTTGGGGAAGGGGCACTGGTGCAACCCGACCAAAGCCGGGCCTCAACTGCGATCGCAAAAACTCGGGTCGTCCTCGCCGTGATGGACAAAGAGCGATTCCTGTTCGCGATTCAAAACACTCCCATGTTTGCCCTCGAAGTCATGCGCAGCTACTCCGACCGCCTACGCGAACTCAAACACCAAATGTAAACACACCCAACCCAGCCCCTAGTGCTCTGTCAGTCCTAGATTTTAGGATCACAGAGACGCTTGAAGACCCTTCGACAAGCTCAGGGTGACCGGAATCATAAACGTTCGGGCTGAGCCTGTCGAAGCCCTAATTCTTAGTCTTGACGATGCACTAGCCCTAACGAGCTCTCGCACCCCCTGCTCAATAGGGCTCTACAGCCTTAGCGAGCATAGCGAGCCATGCCCGGAGGGCTTTACGGCCAATAGCCAACAGCTAATAGCCCCCTCCAGTTACAGTGAGTAAAGTCACTCCCCCCCGCCACCCATGGCCTCTCCCTCCCAACCCATCCAATACCCTGACGCGATCTTGACCCGAGCTGAGCGGGCAATCCTCGCCTCCCCGTTCCGCTGGAAGCTGTTGGCCGATATGCAGATGGCTGGGGTAGAGCTAAGTGCGATCGCAGACGATCGCGGCATCCACAACGGCTACACCGAGCGGCCCCTAGCCGAACTCGGGGCCGAAAACGAACTCCTGTGGCTGATCTCAGTCGGTCTTTTACGGCGGGAAGTGGACGGCCAAGGGTTGACCGACAGCTTTCGGCTCACCCCCCTGGGTCGCCAGTTGCTCACCCGCTGGCAGAGCGCCGGACAGCCCAACACCCGTGCCAGCCTGCAAGATCGCCTTTATAATGCTTTGAACCGCTGGTGGCGGCGACCGGGCTGGCTACCGTAGATCAGCAGCGTCAAGCCCAAAGATTGAGGGTTTCGTAGGTCGGGTAAAACGCAGTGGAACTCAACAGCGGCAAGCTTTGTGAGGGTTTGCGATCGCACCGCCCAACCTACAAACTTAGAATTAGCAGACCACTAGCGGTCAACAGAACATAAATGCAGGAGAGGCAGTGAATGAAGTCAATCATGGTGGTGGGGACAGCCTCTCACGTTGGCAAGTCCCTACTGGCGGCGGCAGTCTGCCGCATCCTCAGCCGTCGTGGTTGGCGGGTGGCACCATTCAAGGGGCAAAACATGGCCCTCAATGCCTACGTCACCGCTAGCGGGGCGGAAATGGGCTATGCCCAAGCCCTGCAAGCCTGGGCTGCCAAGGTGCCGCCCCAGGTTGAAATGAATCCAATTTTGCTCAAGCCCCAGGGGGACATGACCTCCCAGGTGGTGCTTAAGGGGCGAGCCGTGGGCACCACCACGGCTTCTGAGTATTACGAAAAGTATTTTGACGTGGGTTGGCAGGCGATTGAAGAGAGCCTGACCCGGCTGTCCCAGGATTTTGACCTGCTGGTGTGCGAGGGGGCAGGCAGCCCGGTGGAGGTCAACCTGAAGCACCGGGATTTAACCAACATGCGGGTAGCATCCCACCTACAGGCAGCTACCGTCCTAGTCGCAGACATTGAGCGGGGCGGCGTGTTTGCCCATATTGTCGGCACCCTAGACCTGCTAGACCCCGAAGAGCGGGCCTTGGTCAAAGGCATCATCATCAATAAGTTTCGCGGTCAGCAGTCGATCCTACAGCCGGGGATTGACTGGCTAGAGGAACGTACCGGCATTCCAGTGCTGGGGGTTGTCCCCTGGCTGGATCAGGTCTTTCCGTCAGAGGATTCTCTGTCCCTACTCGATCGCCGTCCCCGCAAAGATCAGTCCAGCCTCACCATCGCGGTGATTCGCCTGCCCCGAATTTCCAACTTCACTGACTTTGATGCCCTAGAGTCAGAAGCCTCGGTGACTGTGCGATACGTCGGGCCAAGGGACACCTTGGGCTATCCCGATGCAGTGATTTTGCCAGGGTCAAAGACAACCATTGCCGACTTAGTCACCTTGCAGCGGTCTGGCTTAGCCACAGCGATTAAGAACTACGCGGCGGCTGGCGGCACGGTACTCGGAGTCTGCGGCGGGTTTCAAATGATGGGGCAGTTTTTGGCTGATCCCGAGGGGATTGAAGGGCAAGAAGGTCGCTATCCAGGGCTGGGCTTGCTGCCGTTACGCACTGTCATCACTCCCCAAAAGGTGGCGCGGCAGCGGCTGGTTACCTCTAAATTCCCCCAAGAGGGGCTGCCGGTCGCAGGCTATGAAATCCACCAGGGCCGTACCCAGATGGTGCCCCTCAGCCCTGACAGCCAGGCCAATGGTGACGATAGCGCAGTCTATACCGCCTTGTTCGATGACCCCAGTTTGGGACTGGTGGACAGCAGTCTGTCGATTTGGGGGACTTACCTCCACGGTATTTTTGACAACGGGCCATGGCGGCGGGCCTGGTTGAATCGACTGCGGCAGCAGCGCGGGCTAGGCTCACTGCCGACAGGGATTCCAAACTATCGAGAACAGCGGGAAGCCATGCTCGACCTGTTGGCCGATACCGTGGCTGAGGCGGTTGACCTGGAGCCATTACTGACCGTG
>PXDR01000038.1 GCA_003566335.1 Cyanobacteria bacterium T3Sed10_344R1 | reverse complement strand
GACTCTAGCAAGGCGAAAATATTGACGTAATCCAGCTCCCAAGAGACCGAAAAGCCCAGTAGGTGAGGTTGGCTGGGTAGGGAATCTTGCTGATCAGTAAACAGGCGGCTGACGGCTAAATCAGACCGCTGGGCTAGGGTGGCCCACACCACCTGATAGCCCAGGCTGGTGATGCCAATGTTGTAGTCGTTGGGAAAGGCAAAAATTAGCGGTGTGGCGTCAGACCCTGCGATCGCAGGGGTAAATAAAAGCTGTTCTTGGTCAAATGCCGCCATGCTGCCGATGTCCTGCTGCGCCTGTGTAGGGAGATTTTCCTTCAGCCTAACACCCAGTTCCGGGGCACAGGCCCCAGACGTCTAGGCGTTTGCACGGTGTTAGTTCATCCTGACTTCAAACTAGGATGGGCGGTATAGCCCTGATTTAGCAGCATTTTTGCCAGGTTATCGCAGGTTATCGGTCGGTCTATCAGGAACGGACAGTCTTGCTCTCTTCCTCCTGTAAAGTTCTGCCAAACTCTGCCCTCCCCCTGGTTTGAGCTGATTTTTTCGACCGCCCCCCGGAGATTGCCCCCATGAGCCAGCTCTCTGATCGCCCCGGCTCTGATCCCCCTCGGAAAACCGTCCAGATCTCGTCATCAGCTGAGATGGCAGATACGTTGGTCGGCGATCGCAATGATCTACTGGCTGAGCCAACTCAGGGTGATTCTCAGGCTGCGATCGCATCCCCTCAACTAGCCCAAGCCCGCTTTCAGCAGGGGATACAGCTTTATCAACAAAGCCAATATCCTCAATCCCGCCGAATTTTAGAACAAGCCTTAGCCGACTATCGGGTGCTGGGCAATCCCCTCGCCATTGCCCGTACCTTAGTGGCCCTAGCTCGGGCGTCCTATGCTTTAGCCGATTATCTCTGGGCATTGAATGCGGCCCAACAGGCTGCCACCCTAGCCCATCAGTTAAGGGAACTGGTGCTAGCGCAGCAAGCTCTCAACCACATGGGCAACAGCTATCGCCACTTGGGAGACACGGTTAGAGCCCTAGAGAGCATGACCCAAAGTCTGGCCCTAGCCGAACAGTTGGGCGATCGCATCGCTCAGATGACGGCCCACAATAACTTGGGCATGGTACATAAGCTGCGGGGGGAGTATGACCAGGCCGTGGTTCACTATCAGGCCAGTCTGAACTTAACCGAAGCCATCGGCGATACAGCCCTCATCGCTCGGGTGCTGCGCAACCTGGGCAATGTTCACCACGCCTCGGGCAACTATGAGCAAACCGTGGTCTATTTTGATCGACTGCTGCAACTATTGCGGCAGAAAGCAACTCAAGCCCCGAGTCAGGGCGGAGACAGCCAAGGGCTGAGCCGGGTGTTGCGGAATCTCAGCAATGCCTGTTATGCCCTCGGCGATCACCCGCGAACGATTGACTATCTCCAGCAGCGATTGGTCATCGCCCAGGCCCAGCAAGATATTCGCAGCCAAGAGCAGATTTTAGAAAGCCTGGGGATTAACTACGAAGCAATAGGGGACTATGACCGAGCTATTGAGTATCGAGAGCAGCGGTTTAAGGTCACCCGCACCAGCGGCAATCCTCGACTCCAGCGGCAGGCCCTCAATAGCCTGACGGCGGCCTGTTTAGCGCGGGGGGATTTTGCCCGGGTTGCGCCTTATGCGGAGTTGTTGATGGATTCGCAGGGGTGAGGTGAGGGCTATTAGCTATTAGCTGTTGGCTATTAGCTGTAAGGCGGCGTTCTTGGGGTAGGAGTTTAAGGGCGGGATGACTCGGGGAATTTGGTTGAGTGGGCTCTATCGTTATCCGGTGAAGGCGTTGCGGGGTAAGGCTTTACCGGAGTCGCGAGTAGAGCTGCGGGGTCTGGCCTATGACCGCCGTTGGATGGTGGTGGATGAACGGGGTAAGTTCTTGACCCAGCGGCAGTGGCCTCGGTTGGCGTTGGTTGAGGTTGCGATCGCACCTCCTACCCTTCAGCTTCAGGCTCCGGGAATGCCAGCTTTGAGCTTGGCCCAAGTGCCCGAAGGAGTGGAGCCGATAACGGTGGAGGTTTGGGGCGATTACTGCCCGGCGCTGCCGATGGGGTCAGCCAGCCAAGTTTGGTTTAGCCAATACTTGGGCATCAACTGCCAGTTGGTCTATATGCCCGACAACAGTCTGCGGCCTGCGGGGCATGGCAGCGTTGGGGAGGTGCCGGTCAGCTTTGCCGATGGCTACCCGTTTTTGCTGATCTCCCAAGGGTCACTGGATGACCTGAATCAGCGACTGGCAGATCCAATTCCCATGAATCGTTTCCGGCCCAATCTTGTCGTGAAAGGCTGTGAGCCTTTTGCGGAAGATACCTGGGCTGAAGTCCAGATTGGCGAAGTGACCTTTCGCTGCGTCAAACCCTGTTCCCGCTGCATTGTCACCACCACCGATCAAGCTACGGCCCAGCGCAGTCCCGAACCGCTGCGCACCCTAGCCACCTATCGCCATCATCAGGGCGAAATTCTGTTTGGCCAAAACCTAATTGCCCTCAATGCGGGCTCCATTCGTTTAGACGCCCCAGTCGAAATTCTCTCCCGACAGTAACGGGCATTCTGGGGAAAGCAGGAAAGGTGCGATCGCAAAAGCGCCGGAGAAGAACAAACTTCCCCGACGCTTAATTCAATCATCTGCAAGTTGGCTACAGGCTAGATTTGCGCAGTGCAGATCTAGGCCCAAGTTACTGCCACTTCGTCGCAACCAGTTCAGCCAAGTCAACCACGCGCTGGCTGTAGCCCCACTCGTTGTCGTACCAAGCCACAACCTTCACCATGTCGCCGCCCATCACCATAGTCAGGCTAGAGTCGATCACAGAAGACTCGTCGCTCTTGCGGTAGTCACAAGACACTAGGGGCAGGTCGGTGTAGCCGAGAACGCCTTTCATGCTGCCTTCAGAAGCAGCTTTAAGGGCATCATTCACCTGTTCACCGATGGTGGATTTCTCCACTTGCACCACTAAGTCAACCACGGACACGTTAGGGGTGGGGACTCTCAGCGCAATACCGTTGAGCTTACCGCTCATTTCAGGAATCACTAGGGCAACGGCTTTAGCTGCACCTGTGGTGGTCGGCACAATATTGAGCGCAGCTGCCCGAGCCCGGCGCAGATCCCGGTGGCTAGCATCCAGCAGCCGTTGGTCGCCCGTATAGCTGTGGGTGGTGGTCATGGTGCCTTTGATGATGCCAAAGCTATCATTCAGCACTTTGACCACGGGCGCTAAGCAGTTGGTGGTGCAGCTCGCATTGCTCACCACGTTGTAGTCGTCATGCTCATACAATTCATGGTTCACTCCCATGACAAAGGTACCAATCTTACCACCCTTACCAGGAGCCGTAATCAGCACCTTTTTGGCCCCAGCCTGAATGTGGCGAGATGCCCCTTCTTCGCTGGTGAAGACCCCAGTGGATTCCACCACAAGATCGATATCCCAAGCGCCCCAAGGCAAGTTGTTGGGATTGCGATCGGAGGTGCATTTGATCGTTTTGCCGTTGACCGTCAGGGTGTCAGAGTCAGCGCTAATATCGGCATCCAACCGGCCCAGCATGGAGTCATACCGAAGCAGGTGGGCGTTGGTTTTGGGGTCGGACGTGTCGTTAATTGCGACAATCTCTAGCTGACTATCGGAACGGGTGAGCCAACAACGCAGAAAGTTCCGCCCAATACGCCCAAAACCATTAATAGCTACTCTAATCACTGCGCTTTCCCTCTGTGCTACTCAGTCGAAATTTCCTTGTCTTAAACCTCAACATCATACCCCAAAGGCTGCTCAACCCTGAACCGACCTCAGCCGCTCCAAGGGGACGCAACAGTGTTGTCCCCCAAGGACGGAGCGCTTTATGGAGCGCTTTGATACAGATCTCTAGCCCCGCAGTTCTTTAGCGTAGCGCTAGAAGGATTGCATCAGCGAAGCCTCCCCTCAGAGGGATAACGGCAAATTCAGGCAAATCAAGCCTAGAACAAGATTTTTCAGCCGCTTTTCATCAAATCCTCAGACTTTATGTCAAAAAGGTTGTGATTTGCCCCGCTCTGTTGGGCATAACTGTAGGTAGGCAGATAGGCAGATAGGCGAAGTGAATCCGCACAACACCAAGGACTCACCAACCGGTGGGCTATCGACCTGGGCCACTGCCACCGGGATCTAGTCCACCAGGATCTAGCCCAACATTTGGCCCAACAGGATCGAATCCACCGGAGATCTCTGAGATCTCAATAGGGATCAAACTGGGATCAGACCTAGTCAGATCTAGATGGAATGAATCGCTGTTCAGACAGGGGATTTTCTTCAGGCTGACATTTTTGGAACAGGAAGACTCCACAGCTTCACGGAATTTCACTGACTTTCCCTGTATAGAACAAAACCAGCGAACAAAACCAGCTGTCAGGGCTTGAACTGATAACCGTCTGTTTTTTTATGTGCTCCCTGCCCCCTGCGATTGCCCCCATGTCCTGTCCTGAGTCACCGTCCAATTCTCAAAGTCATGCTGGAGACCCTGTCGCAGATCCGCTAGCTACCGACCGGCTAGGTTGGCCTCAGTTGATTGCCAACACAGTTAACTTAGCCGCTAGCGCGGATTCACAAGCCCTAATTGATTTGCAGCACTATACCCGAGCGCTGTTCGATCAAGCGCTGGATGCCATGGTGGTGGCAGATGATGCGGGTATCTATATAGATGTCAATCCAGCCGCCTGTGAACTGTTTGGCCTTAGTCGGGATCAAATTTTGGGGCAAGCAGTGGCAGACTTTATCCCCCCCCCAGACCAAGCCAGTCAAGTCTGGCAGCAATTTCTTCAAACCGGTCAACTGAGGGGGGAGCTAGCCCTGCAATTACCAGACGGCAGCACTCGCCAAGTTGAATATGCGGCCACAGCCAATGTCTTGCCAGGGCTGCATTTATCGGTGTTGCGAGACATCACGGCCTACAAGCAGGCCCAGGCAGAACTCACGGCCCTCAGCCAGACCCTAGATCAGCGGGTCAGCGATCGCACCCAAGCCCTAGAAGCCGCCAATGCTGAACTGCGCCACCAAAAGTCATTGATGACGGCGCTGTTTAGCCAATCTCTAGACAGCATGTTCTTCATGATCCTGGATGCTCCTTTGAGTTGGACTGAGGCCACCGATCATGAAGCTGCCCTGGATTATGCCATGACCCACGCCCGCATCACCCAAGTCAATGATGCTCTGGCCAGCCAGTATCGCACCAGTCGCGAGACCCTTCACGGCATGACGCCAGCCGATTTCTTTGCCTATAACCTTGACTATGGCCGAGAAGTTTTGCGCCAGTTATTCACCCTAGGGCACTCTCAGCGAGAGCTGGAGAAGCGGCGGTTTGACGGCACGCCAATGTGGATTGAAGGGGACTACGTTTGCCTCTACAACGAAGATGGACAAATCACGGGCCTGTTTGGCATTCAGCGCGATATTACCCAGCGGCGGACGGCAGCTATAGAAGCCCAAAAGCGGGAGCAGGAGTTTCGAGCCCTGGTGGAAAATTCTCCCGATATGGTTTCTCGGGTGGATTCCCAGGGGCGGTTCTTGTACGTCAATCCCATGGTTGAGCGCTGGAGCAACATTCCCATGGCGGACTACTTGGGCAAAACCTCTTTGGAGCTGGGTTTTCCAAATCAGGTTGCCGAATTGTGGCACAACGCCCTAGATCGGGTGGTTAAAACTCGGGCAGAAACGTTTTTAGAGTACGACCTAGAGTTACCCGGTGGGGTGCGATCGTTTCACTCTCGGGTCGTGCCCGAATTTGGGGTTGAGGGTGAAGTTGACACCCTATTGGTTGTCGTGCGAGATGTGACGGACTTAATGCAGGCTCAGCACACTCTGGAGCAACTGGCCCACTTAGATGGCCTGACCCAAATTGCCAACCGCCGCCGGTTTGACCAGCATTTGCAGCAGCAGTGGCAGCAGCTTTGTCGGGACAGGTCACCCCTGGCAATTGTGTTGTGCGATGTCGATAGCTTTAAAGCGTATAACGACCATCTAGGCCATTTGACTGGGGATGATTGCTTACGTCAGTTAGCTAAGACCCTAGACCAAAGCGTGCAGCGTCCGATGGATTTGGCGGCGCGCTATGGCGGCGAAGAATTTGTCATTGTGCTGCCAAACACCAGTACGTCGGGGGCAGTGGCAGTCGTCGAGCGTTTACAGGCTGCGATCGCAGCCTTAGCCATTCCCCACCCCAGTTCAGATATCGCGCCTCAGATCACCTTCAGCTTTGGTATCGCCAGCACCATTCCCCAGCTCGGCACCCAGCCCAATAGCCTGCTAAACCAGGCAGATGCTGCCCTCTACCGCGCCAAATTGCAGGGGCGCAATCGTTATGTGATTGCAGACGCAGAATGATTGCAGATGCAAACTAGCTGACAATTTCGGCCAGGGCTGCCGTCACTTCGGGATAGGCATACTCAAACCCTACTGACTGAGTCCGTTTCGGTAACACCTGTTGTCCTTCTAAAACCACTTGAGCGCCGTCCCCTAACAGCAGTTCAAGCACAAACTCAGGCACTGGCAACCACGACGGACGATTCAACACTTTGCCCAAACTCTGACTCAAATCAGCCATTCGCACCGGGTTGGGGGCTGTG
Source organism: Cyanobacteria bacterium T3Sed10_344R1 (assembly GCA_003566335.1). GTDB lineage: Bacteria > Cyanobacteriota > Cyanobacteriia > Phormidesmidales > Phormidesmidaceae > PXDR01. Next base: position 6,697 of record PXDR01000038.1, on the reverse strand, counting down.
GCGTTGTAGACCCCAGTCATACTGGAATCTTCTAGCGCCTTGATGATCAGGCTAACCAAATCATCCCGATGAATCCAGGAAAACCACTGGCGACCGCTGCCAATCGGGCCACCCGCAAACAGCCGAAACGGGGTCAGCATCTTGCCAATCGCCCCACCCAAACCCAACACTATTCCGGTTCGCAGAATCACCAGTCGAGTCCCGCTAGGGGTCACTTTTTGAGCTGCCGCTTCCCAGGCTTGGCAGACCTGGGACAGGTAGTTGTCTGGATCAGCTGGGGGAGTCGTTTCGTCAAAGGTGGCGGTTTCACTGGTGCCGTAGTAGCCAATCGCCGACGCGCTGACCAATACGCCAGGCCGAGGATTCGCCTGGGCAATTGCCTCCACCAGCTTTTGGGTACCCTGCTGGCGGCTCGTGAGAATCGCCTGCTTCCGGTCTGGCGTCCAGCGCTCTGCAATCGTCTCTCCCGCCAGATTCACTACGCCGTCACAGCCCACCAGGACGCCTTGCCAACTGCCAGATTCCAGAGGGTTGTAGGCCACCACTTCCACATTGGCAAAGGCGCTGGCTGGAAAAACCCGCCGCGCCCGATCCGCATCGCGGCTGAGCACAATCACGCTATGGCCAGCCTGATGAAGCCGCTCCACAAGGCGACTGCCGACAAATCCAGTGGCTCCGGTAACGGCTACTTTCATAATGCTTGGCGCACTCCTTTTAACATGGCGAGAATACAGCGAGATCTAGCGATGCGATCGCACTCCCGCTCACGGCAGGGGCTGAGGTCAGTATACAAAAAACCGGGGATCACCCTTGGGCAACATCCTGGCCCCTAGTCAGTAGCCAAGGTGAGCTGATACTCGAAGGTGCGATCGCGGTTAGAGACGACCATCACTTCGTAATACCCCGTTTGAGGAAGCTCCCCCGCCCAGCTCCGATCACGACTGAGGGAGAGTAAGTAAGGCTGCTCTGATGAGGGCTGGGGCAAATAAATCGACAGGCGGGTACTGTTGCGCGGAGCCTGGAGATTGAGGCGAAACTGCTGTCCTTCCGAGAGATACAGAGTATAAATCTGCCCAGTTCCTGGCTCTAGCTGACCTGACTGCTGTTGACTAGACTCACCCGCCTCAAAGGTTACCGCCGTCAGCCCTTCCCCTGCTTCCATCGCCCGCACCTGGTCTTCTGCTAAGGCATACCAAACCTGACCCATCGGCTGATCCAGGAAGTCCCCATCGGCCTGGTTAGGGAACAGCCGCTGAAACTGGGCATCCGCCAGGGCATTTAAGGCCCGGCGACTGACAGACAGTTGGTTTACCCGCTGCGTCCAGTTGTCTAAATTATCAATGCGGTAGCTGCCTAGGCGTTCTCGGGTTGTTGAACTTAGGTGGCTGTCTAACTTATCCAGCAAATCTGTGGCTACGGTCTGCCATCGCAACCGCAGGGGGGCGTCTTCTGGGGCGTCGCTGAGGGACTGGCCGACCAGATTGGGGTGCCGGTCAAAAAACAACTGATCGGTCATCGCCACCCAAATGCGATTGTCGATGCCTAAAGCTTCCCTGCGATCGCGGAGCTGCTGCTGCCGGGCTTGTTCATCTTCAGCGTTTGAGTCTCCTGTCCCGGTCTGGCTCGGCAAATCTGACAGCACTGACCCTGGCTGCCACTCCGCCGCCACCCACCAAACCACCGCCACCGATCCTAGGACTAATCCCAAGCCCACAACCGCTTGAATCAGTCCCGACAACTGCCTCGAAGACCTGGTTGAAGCCTGACGGGGGAGGACAGCCTGGGGCCGGGCCACAGTAGTCTTGGGGTGAGGCGGACGGGCTCGGGCCGGAATTGCCGCAGTCACTTCCGTCGTTGCCCGGCTAGGCGTAAAGGTCGAAGGTAGGGGTGGGCGACCGACAGCAACCGTTGCGATCGCAGAAGGATTAACCCCCCGAGGTCGAGTCTGGGCCGATAGATTGAGCGCGGCCATCACCGCAGAAGCAGAGGGATAGCGGTTTTGCGGTTGGGAGGACAGCATTCGATCTAGGGTTTGCCCCAAGCGATCGCTCACAGAAACCTGATGACGCCAGTGCCAAGTCGCCTTGACATCGTCATAAAGATCCTGAGGGTCTTTCCCCGTGAGCAACACCACCACAGTCACCGCCAGACTGTACAAATCGCTGGCCGGAGTCACGTTACCTTGATGCAGTTGCTCAACTGGGGCATAGCCCAGCTTGCCCAGACGGGTGACGTTCGCGCCTGTGGCCGGACTGCCGCCAAACTGGGCCTCGGCAGTGGCTGACATCTGTTTCACCCCACCAAAGTCAATTAAGACCGGCAGGCCATCAGCGTTGCGCAGAATCAGATTGTCTGGGGAAATATCCCGATGGATCACCCCCACCCCGTGGATGTAGGCCACCACCGGCAGCAAATGGGCCAGCAGTTGCATCACCTCGGTTTCGTTAAAGGCTGAACCATAGCGACAGCGTGTATCCAGCAACTCACGGTAAGTGGGGCCTTCGATATAGTCCTGGACTAGAAACAGATGCCCCCCGGCAGATTCTCCCACCCGCAACAGCTCTCGAAATCGAGGAATCTGGGGATGCTGTAGTTTGTATAGCACCCCGGCTTCCCGCTCAAAGAGCTGCTTTGCTTTCTGTAGCGCCGCCTCTCCTTCTACTTGGGGAGCCAGTTCTTTGAGCACACAGAGTTCGTTGAAGCGGTGGGTATCTTCGGCCAGGTAAGTATGACCAAACCCGCCTTGGGCCAGCGCCCGCACTAATCGATAGCGGGGGCCCAAGAACGATAGGGCATTGCCCGATGAACTTGGACGAGTCACAGTGACATCCTCGCGATAGAGCTAATAACGGGGCTGGAAAGACAGAGGCAACCGGCTAAGACTTGGGCCATGAAAGTGAAAGCGCTGGCGGACAATGCGCCGATCGCAACCCTCGTAACCCGCTGATCTGGCAAATGCTGAACCGGAAACTGTTGATCCGGAAACTGCTGATCCGGACGCCACTGATCGGCACGGTTAAGGACGGGAACGGTTGGTGACATAGGGCAGTTCATTCCCTCGGGGCCAGTGTCGCCAGATAAACGGTATCAGCACCGGGGCCGAGACCAACATTAAGATCAACCCCATCCACCAATTCGCCTGAAATTCGGCCAAGCTGCTGGCGGGGTCAGGCGACTCAGTTGAGGTCACCGTACTCAGCAGCAACACCACGAGATTGTTGAGGGCGTGGGCCACAATCGGTACCCACAAGCTGCCGGTAGTGCAATACAGCAGGGCCATCATAATCCCAAAAACAGTCAGCCCCACCACATTGGTATGCAAGAAGCCAAATAAAATTGACGAGGCCAAAATCGCGGTTGTCGAAGTCCATTTGTAGCCCCAGCGATGGAGCAACAGCCCCCGAAAGATAAACTCCTCGGTAATGGGAGCCACCAGCACCACATTAATCGTCAGCAAACTTTCGTACAGCCAGGACGCTGCTGAGTCTGTCGTGTCGGCAAAGAGGTCTTGCTGCAAAGCCTGCTCCACAAAGTCTGGCATCACCCAAGACAGCGCCACAAAAGAGACCTGAAAGGATCCCAGGGAAAACAGCAGCGTGGGAATCACCAGCAGTTGCAGTCGCCACCCCCGAGCGGTCAGCCAACTGCCCATCAGCCGGGGCCAGGAGAGTCGGTTGCGATCGCCCAGCCAGAGGCCAACGCCACAAAGCCCTCCCATAATCAGGGCATAAAGCACGGGCACCAGCAGCGGATCCCGATCGATTTGGGGCAGGACAGTCAGGTTAAGCGCCACAACCGCGATGGAGCCTGCCAAACCTAATAACAGCGTGCTCAGCACCAGATAGCGGGCTTTAATTTGGCTAAACGGAGGCTGGGGAAATGACATCCAGAATGGGGCCTTGATCAACACCTAGGGGGTGGACAGCTTGTGCCCCCATCATGCCACAGGGCAGCCGGAGCCAGCGTGAGTTATGGGTCTGAGCAAAACCGCGCTTTGCTCAGAGTATCCAACCCTGTCAAGCTATCCAGGGGCAGAGATCAAGGCACCAGGGGATGCAGTAGGGTGTATCTGGTCAGCTAGAGTCGAGGTACTGCCAACCGACTAGCGCTCCCAGATCAACCCAGGGATCAACCCAGGTCATTCAGGTGAGATTGATCTGCTTATCAGCTCGATTTAGGTCTTGGTAGATTTTGGATTTAGATCCGGAAGCCACCTAAATCCATCCCCGCCTGCTTGCATCTTTTCGCACACCTATCCCAAGGGAGGGGATCGTCTACATGAGTCTACTGTTCACCCACTGGTCGCTAGTGGCTCAGCTCTCTGGGCCGATCACTGACCCAGTGCAAGTGTTTTTGATCATCATCGCCATCATGCTGGTGGCCCCACTTCTAGTGGAGCGGCTGAAAATGCCGGGGCTGATTGGCCTGATTATTGCTGGGGTGATTGTTGGCCCCCACGGCCTAAATATTCTGGCGCGGGACGCCACGATTGAGCTGTTGGGCACCGTGGGCCTGCTGTTTTTGATGTTTCTGGGCGGTCTAGAAACTAGCCTGGATGATCTCAAAGGCAACGCCACCCAAGCGATTACCTTTGGCCTGGCAACCTTTGGGCTGCCGATGGTGGTCGGGACTGGGGCCATGCTGGCCATTGGCTACGAACCGCTTGCCGCGATTTTGGTGGCCTCCTGCTTTGCCTCCCATACCCTGGTGGCGCTACCGATTTTGAATCGCCTGGGAATTATGAAATCACGGGTGGTGAAGGTCACCCTGGGCGGTACCTTAATCACCAATATTCTGGCCCTGCTGGTTCTGGCAGTGGTGGTGCGGGCCGCAGAAGGGGAGCTGACATTGGGGTTTTGGCTCTTTTTGATTCCGGCCCTAACGATTTACACCATTGCGGTGCTGGCAGGGGTGCCCCTGATTGGCCGCTGGTTTTTCCGGCAGTTTGGTCAGGATGAAAGCGCCGAATTTATCTTTGTGCTGGCCACGCTGTTTGTGGTGTCCTCCATTGCCGGGATGATCCAGGTGGAGCCGATTGTGGGGGCGTTTTTGGCGGGGATTGCCCTGACCCAGCTGATCCCTCAGCTTAGCCCGCTGATGAACCGGATTCAGTTCATTGGCAATACCCTGTTTGTGCCGTTCTTTTTAATCTCGGTGGGGATGTTGGTAGATCCCCTGGTGCTGATTGGGGAGCCGGAATCTCTGATGGTGGCCGGGGTGATGATTGGGGCGGAGCTGGTGAGTAAGTATGCCGCTGCCTGGGGCATGGGTAAGGGCTTTGGCATTCCGGCCAACGGGGTGATGGTGATGTTTGGCCTATCGGTAGCCCAGGCCGCTTCGACCCTGGCGGCGATTACCGTTGCCTTCAACATTGATTTGGTGGACGAGCTGACGATTAACGGCACCATCGCCATGATTTTGGCGAGTTGCATTCTGTCGCCCTGGATTACCAACCGCTGGGGGCGACAGTTTCAGCCCCAGCAAGGACAGGAGCAGGAAGCAACCAGCGGCCCCCAGTGGGGCGGACGGGTGCTGGTGCCGGTGGCTAACCCCAACACCGAGAATAATCTGCTGCAACTGGCTTTGATTTTGGTGAAACGGGGGGAGGGAACCCTGCTGCCGATTCACGTGGTGTCGGCAGATGCCAATGAGGTGGTGCCAGCCAATGCAATCACCCAGCAAACTCAACTACTGGCGGCAGCGGAGCAGTTAGCCCACGCTACGGTCGCGAAAGTGGAAACCATTGGTCGGGTGGATGACTCAATCGACAAGGGCATCATTCGGGCAGCGGCGGAGCGCCATGCCAGCATCATCATCTGTGGTTGGAAGGGCTATTCCACCTATCGGGAGAACTTCTTGGGAGGGGTGCTGGATAAGGTGGTGCGGCTGGCGACAGTACCGGTATTGATTGCCCGGTTCCCCGCGCCGCTGAAAAACACCCAGCGGGTGGTGCTGGCGGTGTCGGAGGCGGAAACCACGCGGCAGGAGTTTAAACATGCGATCGCATTAGCCCAGCTTTTAGCCGCAGAACTCAAGTCAGAGCTCCAGATCGTGCAGGTGATGGCAGGCGGCACCACCAGCCGCTACCGCAATTTGGATCTCGCCACCGATCTGAAGCTAGAGCGACTTTCAGGCAAGTCCGTGGTCGCAGCGTCTGATCGAATTGAGCCGGGAGATTTGCTGGTGATTACCGCCAGCAGTCGCCGCATTGGCCAGCCGGTAATTGGCCGCGCCCCTGAGCTATTGGCCCGCCGTCAGCCTGAGATTTCGATGGTGATCATCCACTATCCTCGGCTCTAGTCGAGTCACGTCCTGAGTGATGCCTTTACAACCCTGCCAACCTTATGACCCTGCCAACCTGGATCACCCTATCAAGACTGCTGGCGGTACCCCTGGTGCTGATCGCCCTGAGTGACCCGACCCCCGAACGGCGATGGTTCAGTGTCATCGCCTTTGTGGTTGCCGCAGGCACCGATTGGCTGGATGGCTATTTGGCCCGACGCCTGAATTTGGTGACGGATCTGGGCAAGTTCCTCGATCCGCTGGTGGACAAGCTGCTGGTGCTGGCACCGCTGCTCGCCTTGGTGGAGTTGGGCGTGGTGCCCGGCTGGGGGGTGTTTTTGATTTTGGCGCGGGAGCTGACGGTGGCGGGATGGCGGGTGCAGGGGACAGCAGTGACTGGGGCTAACCTCTGGGG
>PXDR01000527.1 GCA_003566335.1 Cyanobacteria bacterium T3Sed10_344R1 | reverse complement strand
TGCCAGCCAAGACTTGACTCTAACTGAGCCTGAAGTTACTCCAGACGTTAGCCCTGATCAGGCAGCGGTACCCACCGTGCCTCGGGCTGAGCCGGTAGCCCAGTCGAGCTATCAACCGAGGGAAGTGGTCACTTTAGCGGATCCCAGTAACTATGGCGATCGCTACGCCACCGACGCCTATGGTCGCCCTGCCAACCAAGAATTTATTGTGGTGCTGCACGAAACCGTCGGGTCTGCCAGCAGCGCCCTTAACCTATTTCGGCGGCACCATCCCAATGATGCTGATCAGGTGAGCTACCACACGTTGATTGGTCGGGATGGCACCATCTACTATGTTGTCCCGCCGGAAAAACGGGCCTATGGTGCGGGCAACTCGGTGTTCAATGGCCCCAACGGCCCGGAGACGGTCACCACTAATCCCAACTTTGCCTCATCGGTAAATAATTTTGCCTATCACGTGTCGTTAGAAACCCCGTCCGATGGTCGGGGCAACCAGCGCACCCACAGCGGCTATACCGAAGCCCAGTATCAGTCTTTGGCTTGGCTGTTGGCCCGAACCAACATTCCCAGCAGCCGCATTACCACCCACCAAGCCGTAGACCGCTCTGGCAGCCGGATGGATCCTCGCAGCTTTAATTCGGCCCATTTCTCTGGGTTGCTTCAACGCTATCCCAGCCGCCAAGGGTTGAGCTAGCTAGAAGGCGGTAAGGATAAGGTGGTGCGATCGCAACCCAGTCATGCCCTGGGAACTTCATCTTGATTAGGGCGTAAATCGGGGTGAACCTACTGAGGTTCCTGGGGTTGTGGGCATTTGAGCCAAGGGGCGGAGTGTGAAAAACCCGATCGCCCTTTAATAAAACTCCTGTAAAGCAGAGGAATTTACGGTGTTATTCCGGCTGTGTCCTAGGCACAATTGAGCTAGGTCTTTTGGCATTCGGGCTGGAACTGCGGATTGTCTGGCAGGTCGAAGTCAGGCATTGCTTTCGCCATCTTTATACTGATCACCCTCTAGGTGTAGCCATGAGCGACGCACTCACAACCGCCCAACTCGGCGGACGATACAGAATTTTGTCTCACTTGGGCGGCGGCGGCTTTGGTCAGACCTACCTAGCAGAAGACCTCCATTTGCCGGGTCGGCCTCGCTGTGTGGTCAAACAACTACAGTTGCGTAAGACGAACGGCATTTCCCTTCAAGAAGCCCGCCGTTTGTTTAATGCTGAGGCAGAAGCTCTTTATTCCCTGGGCAGCCATGACCAGATTCCCCAGCTCTTGGCTCACTTTGAGGATGGCGAACAGTTTTATTTAGCGCAAGAGTATGTAGAGGGCTGCTTGCTCTCTGATGAAATCGCCAACTCTGCGGGCTTCTCAGAACAGCAGACGTTTGACCTGCTTCAGGATGTACTGAAAACCCTCGATTTTGTTCATCAGCACCATGTAATCCACCGAGATATTAAGCCGTCGAACTTAATTCGCCGTCAGCGGGACGGCAAGGTGGTGCTGATTGACTTCGGCTCGGTGAAGCAGGTCAGCAGCCAGCCGATTGAAACCGATGGTCAGGTCAGCATTACGGGGGCGATTGGTTCTTTGGGATATATGCCCAATGAGCAGTTGGCGGGTCAGCCCTGCCTCAGTAGCGACATCTATGCGGTGGGGATGCTGGCGATTCAGGCTTTGACGGGGGTCGATCCCAAGCGACTGCCCAAGGATGTTAAAACCAGTGAAATTGTTTGGCGAGAGTTAGCGGCGACGGTGAGTCCAGCCCTGGCAGAATTGATTGACCGAATGGTGCGCTACGACTTTCGTCAACGCCCGGAGACCGCTGGGGATGCGTTGGCGGCCCTAGCGATGCTGGGAGGAGATCAGGCCGTAGCAGGTCAGCTTTCCGGGGGGGCAGTTGCGGCTTCGGAGACTGTTCCGGCAGGGGCGGATGCGGCGTCTCAGCAGGATCACTCTGATCTAGATCCAGCTGAGACTCAGGCCCAGGAAGCTGAAACCATGGTGCCGACTGCCTTGAACGACCAGGCACGTCACTGGTTAGAGCAAGGAGATGATTTATTTCAGCAGGGCCGCTACCGCCAGGCGGCAGACCGCTACGGCCAGGTGGTGGAAGCTCATGCCGACTATGATTTGGCCTGGTTTAAGCGGGCAATGGCGCTAGAAGGGGCTATGGATGCAGAAGCTGCGATCGCAGCTTATGACCGGGTGATTCAGCTCCAGCCCAACGACTATCTGGCCTGGCTAAAGCGGGCCAAAGCCCTAGAAACCCTGCATCGGTTTGAGGGAGCCTTAGCGGCCTACAGAGAAGTGAACCGAATTCAACCCGATAACTACTGGGTCTGGCATGACCGGGGCAAGCTGCTAGAGCTGTTACAGCATGACGATCAGGCGATCGCCGCCTATGACCGGGCCATTCAGCTCAAGTCTGACTTTGATGCGGCCTTAACCCGCCGTCGGGATTTGCTGAGTCGGCTGAACCGGGTAGACCGACTGTATCAACTGCAGCACTACGATGAGGCGATTGCGGCCTGCGATCGCACCCTAGCCACCGACCCCAAAGACAGCTTGGCCTGGCTGATGCGGGGGATGGCCACCGAGAACCTGGGCCAGTACCTGGAAGCCGCCCGAGCTTATGACAAAGTGGCCCGGCTTACCCCAACCGATCACCTCGCCTGGTTCCGACTGGGGGCCATGCTGGAAAAACTGCAGCGGCCTCATCAAGCTGCGATCGCCTACAGCCAGGTGGTGCGACTACAGCCCGAGAACGTTTGGGCCTGGCTCCAACGCGGGCAAATGCTGGCCCAACTCGGCCAGCGGGAAAAAGCCCTAGCCGCCTATGACCGCGCCCTGCAAATCAAACCCGACTGCGATAGCGCCCGCCAAGCCCGCCAACAGCTCCTGCAAGCAAGCCCAGTCACCCGTTCAGCCACTGCTGATGCAGTGGCCCCAGCCCCAGTCCCGGTCTTGTCCTCGGGCGGTGTGGTCTGAGCGTAAGCTTCTGCGTCGAAAATTTCAGTCAGATTGCCACAGGGCATTGAAGCCAGGGGTTACTATTG
>PXDR01000302.1 GCA_003566335.1 Cyanobacteria bacterium T3Sed10_344R1 | reverse complement strand
TGTCAGGGTTTGCATAGTAAGCTAAAAGACTGTGTCTAAACTAAAAAAAGACCCATGCCTAAACTAAAATCCCGCAAGGCAGCGGCAAAGCGGTTTCGGCGTAGTGGCAGTGGCAAAATCATGCGCCGCAAAGCGTTTAAGAACCACCTGCTACAGCACAAAGGAACCGATCGCAAAAATCGGCTTTCTAAAGCAGCCGTCACCTCTGAGGCGGATGCCGAAAACGTAGAGCTCATGCTGCCCTACCTCTAAGCAATCCTCAAAGCTTGCTTTAGGAACGCTTGATGAGTGTCGGCTTTCTGGGCTCTGACTCAGAGAGCGCCATTCATTCCCACCCAACAGACCACCCATAGACCCAAGGATCATCGGCCATGGCACGTGTAAAGCGCGGCAATGTTGCCCGCAAGCGCCGCAAAAAAATTCTAAAGCTGGCGAAAGGCTTTCGGGGTTCTCACTCTAAGCTTTTCCGCACAGCAAACCAGCAGGTAATGAAAGCCCTGCGTAATGCTTATCGCGACCGGCGTAAGCGTAAGCGCGACTTTCGCCGCCTGTGGATTGCTCGGATCAACGCTGCGTCTCGCCAAAATGGCATCAGCTACAGCCAGTTGATTGGCAAGATGAAGAAAGCGGACATCCAAATCAACCGCAAAATGCTGGCCCAAATCGCGGTGCTAGACCCGGCCAGTTTTACCCAAGTGGTGGAGCTCGCTAAGAAGGCTTAGCCCGGATAGGCTGTTCTGATGGTAGCCCGGCTGCTTTGACTGGCTGCTTTGATCGTCAAGGCTGCTTTTATCCGGAGCATTATGTCTGCCAAGCTTTTGGTCATGTTGGGACTCGGTTTGGGGGTACAGTTCGCTGTACCCTCTATCGCCGTATCTGCGATCGCATCAGATCTCAGCCAAATTCAGGCCCAGGGTCGCTTGGTGGTCGCTGTAAAAGACAACTGGTATCCCCTAGGGTTCCGGGATGATCAGGGCATGCTTCAGGGCTTTGAGGTGGATTTGGCCCGCCAGTTAGCCTTAGAGCTTTTGGGCGATGAAGATGCGGTAGATCTGCAACCTGTGGCCAACCAAGATCGGTTGGCGGCAGTGGTCGAAAGAGAGGCAGACATTGCGATCGCAGGGGTGACCTTAACAGAAGCCCGCCAGCGGGTAGTCACCTTTAGCCTGCCCTACTACCTAGAGGGCACCGGCTTGATTACCCGTAATCCCCAGGTACAAGCCTTGGGCGACTTGCGGCGGCGACGGGTAGCGGTATTAGATGGATCTAGTGCGATCGCACCCCTTCGCCAACGGCTGCCCCAAGCCCAGCTCGTCGGGGTTGAGAGCTACCAAGCGGCCTTAGTGCTGCTAGAACAGGGAGACGCCGACGCCTTTGCCGGGGACGGCAGTTTGCTGGCAGGCTGGAGCCAAGTCAATGACGACTATCGCCTGCTGCCCACCTTAATCAGCGCCGATCCCTTAGCCATTGTCTTGCCCAAAGGCACCCGCTACAGCAGCCTGCGCCAATCGATTAATCAAATCCTGCGCGGCTGGCACGACAGCGGCTGGCTAGCAGAACGAGCCAACCATTGGGGATTGCCTTAGGCTGTTCCGTCTTAGAGTTTGTCCTGGGTTAGCTCGCCCTTAAAGTTCCACTGTCTTTTGTTCGCCTGCTATTGGTTCGCTTGTTATGGAAGTCATGGAGAAAACTAACCTCCTACTGGTCTATCTCGGCATTTTGCTGGCCCTGCTGGGGGTCGCAGCCGGGCTGATTTTGCGACAAGTGCTGAAAACCCGGCGGATTGAATCTACCCTCAGCCGCCTACAGGCCAAACTCTCCAAAGACAAGGGCACTGCCCAGGAGTACTACGAACTCGGCTCCCTGCTGGTGGATAAGCGGCTCTACGGCCAAGCTACCACCTACCTACAGCAGTCGCTTAAAGCCCTAGAAAACGAATTAGACAACGAAGCAGTTGAGGAAGACGCCGACGAGAAAGCCGCTGCGGCTAACCTCGCCATTGTGTACAACGCCCTCGGCTTTGCCTACTCGGCCCAAGAACAGTACGATCTGGCCATTCGTCAGTACAAAGAATCGGTCAAGCTGGCTCCGGCCTATGCCACCGCCCTGAATAATCTGGGCTTTTGCTACGAGCGCAAACAGCTCACGACCCAAGCCTTGGCAGCCTACGAACAAGCCCTAGCTGCTGAACCCAAAAATGCCACGGCCAAGCGTCGGGCGACCTCCCTTCGTAAGCGCCTTGGCGACCCTGCCCCCGCTTCAGAAGGGGAGTCTTGACCTGTCTCCCTACCTGTCAGAGAGGCTGCTTCTCGGTTCCCCCATCGTCTATTTACCTTCTTTGGCCTAGCCATGACTTCTCCTCGTCGCTACCACATCACCACCTTCGGCTGTCAGATGAACAAAGCCGACTCTGAGCGGATGGCGGGCATCCTAGACGATATGGGGCTGACCGCTACGGCTGACCCGAATGATGCTGACGTGATTCTCTACAACACCTGCACCATTCGCGACAATGCCGAGCAGAAGGTTTACTCCTATCTCGGACGACAGGCGAAGCGCAAGCACCAGCAGCCCGACCTGACCCTGGTGGTGGCAGGCTGCGTTGCCCAGCAAGAAGGGGAAGCCCTGATGCGGCGGGTGCCGGAACTGGATTTGGTTATGGGGCCGCAGCACGCCAATCGTTTGGGTGACCTGTTAGAGCAGGTAATGGCGGGCAATCAGGTGGTGGCTACTGACCCGATCCACATTGTGGAAGATATTACTAAGCCCCGGCGGGATAGTGCCGTCAGCGCCTGGGTCAATGTGATCTACGGCTGTAATGAGCGCTGTACCTATTGCGTGGTGCCCAATGTGCGCGGAGTAGAGCAATCCCGCACCCCGGAAAGTATTCGCGCTGAAATCGAGGCGTTGGGCCGCCAGGGCTATAAAGAAGTCACCCTGCTGGGCCAAAATATCGATGCCTATGGCCGGGATTTGCCGGGCAGCACGCCGGAAGGACGACATCTGCACACCCTGACCGATCTGCTCTACTACGTTCACGATGTGCCTGGGATTGAGC
>PXDR01000015.1 GCA_003566335.1 Cyanobacteria bacterium T3Sed10_344R1 | reverse complement strand
TAGAACCCCCCTCCCAAACCAACAGCCAACAGCCAACAGCTAATAGCCAATAGCCAAAATCCCCCATGCCCTGGCTCCCCACCCTCCATCAACACCGCATCATCGCCGTCCTCCGGCCCCAAACCCTGGCCCAGGGGCTAGCCATGGCCCAAGCAGTCGCCGCCGGGGGCATTCACCTGCTAGAGGTCACCTGGAACAGCCCTGCCGCCGCCGACCTAGTTCGCCAGCTCCAGGTTGAACTGCCCCACTGCACCATCGGCGTCGGCACCGTGCTGACTGTGGCAGACTTAGACGCTGCGATCGCAGCGGGAGCCCAGTATTGTTTCACCCCCCACACGACTCTCCCGCTGATCCAGCACGGGGTTGCAGCCGGAATCCCCATGATTCCTGGAGCCCTAACCCCCAGTGAAGTGGTGGCGGCTTGGCAGGCCGGAGCCAGCAGCGTCAAGGTGTTTCCGGTCAGTGCCCTGGGGGGAGCAGCCTACCTTGCCAGTTTGCGGGGGCCGCTAGGTCATGTGCCCTTAATCCCCACCGGAGGCGTCACGGTGGAGAATAGTGCTGATTTTTTGGCGGCAGGTGCGATCGCAGTGGGATTAGCCAGTGACCTTTTTCAGCCGTCCCTCATCGCCCAGGAAAATTGGACAGGTCTTACCCAGCGAGCCCAGCAGCTCGTGCAGGCCGTGGCGGCTTTTACGGTCGCCCCTGCCACCCCCCTGCTACCCAGTGCGACCCCCAGCCAAAAAAAATCCGGCTAAGGCACTGCGGCTCGTGTCTTGGATGCCAGGCCACCGTTTATGATCGAAAAGACCCAAGCCCTTTCTCCTGCATTGATCCAACCTTTCTCTAGCCGCGCCAACCTCAGCCCCAACCCCCACACAGCCCTAAAGTTGCTGAGTGACCGAGACCAATACACCTCTTGCCACATTCGCGTACCGGACGACCCTGAGCGACTGTCCGCCGTAGTCATTGACGCTCAGTATTACAGCTTCTTCCGCAATATGCCTCGGGCGGATAAGGCGGTCATCCTGGCGACTAAGCTGGGCCAGCGGGGCGACCGAGTCGCCCTGAGCTACTCCAAGCGGGGCTATTTGCTGTGGGTGCATGAGCCCGATGCCGCCCCCTCGCCGCCACCCTTTGCCAAAATCAGACCTGTGCGTCCGACCTTTGGCCCGCCGGATTGTTTGCTGATTTGGTCGCCTGCCGACTGGCAGCCCTGCCGCATTCGCACGACGGACTATCCCGAACCGCTCGGGGCGGTTCAGTATGGCAATAGCTTCTATAGCCTCTACCGCCGGGTTGATGATCCGGCAGAGGCTCTTAACCTGTCGATGAAGCTGGCCAAACGGGGCGATGAAGTTGCGATCGCACCCGGTAACCAAGGCTATGGCGTTTGCCTGTGGGAACCGACGGCGGTGCTCGCCTAGTTGCTGGGCCGAGGCAAAATCGGTTGCTCCACCGACATCCGAAAGCTTTCGACGTCGTCATTGAAGTCAATGGGCAGCACTGCCACCACGTTTTCGTGGGGGCGGGCAATAATCACCCAGGTTTCCAAAATGCCGCCGGGGGTGTTTTCGGCTGCAAGCACGCCCGCTTCCATTGCCGCCTTGACTTCAGACACATCGCCCCGAATATTGACGGTAAACCGGGCGCTACCAGCTCGCAAATAGCCGACCAGGGTAACTCTTCCGGCTTTTAACATTGCGTCTGCCGCCGCTAACACGGGCGGAAACCCGCGCGTTTCGAGTGACCCTACTGCCTGTGGCATTGCCGATCTCCTAAAATTGAACGCGCCTAAGCGCATGAAAGCCTCTCCAATTTTACGGGGCTGTGAGGCAAAAATAGCGATGTTCCCCGTCTATTCTCCTGCCGACAGCCCGACTTCGCCTCCTTGCTGCCGCCACTGTTCATATAAATCAGGGCGACGCTGACGGGTGCGCTGAATCTGCTGCTGCTGTCGCCAAGCTGCGATCGCACCATGATCCCCCGATCGCAACACCGCTGGCACCGCCATCCCCCGAAACTCCGGTGGTCGGGTGTAGTGGGGGTAATCTAACAACCCTGCCTCAAAGCTTTCATACTTGAGGGAATCCGTTTTGCCCACCGTCCCCGGCAGCAGTCGAATCACTCCATTTAGCAGGGCCAAGGCCGGAATCTCCCCGCAGGTGAGGACAAAATCACCCAAGGATACCTCTTGGGTGACCAGATCAAGCACCCGTTCATCCACCCCCTCATAGTGGCCGCAGATCATCACCAACTGGTCATAAGTGGCCAACGTTTGCAGCAGCGGCTGAGTCATTGGCTGTCCCTGGGGCGTCAGCAAAATCACCTGACGCTTGGGCAGCACCGGCAGAGACTCCACCGCCGCAAAGATTGGCTCAGGCTTCATCACCATCCCCACCCCGCCGCCATAGGGCTCATCATCCACCTTGTGGTGCTTATCCGTGGTGAAATCCCTGGGGTTGGTAACTTCAACCGTGGCAATCCCCCGGGCCAGAGCCTTGCCAATTAGCCCTGACGCCAAAGGCGAGGCAAAAAAATCTGGAAACAAGCTGACTAAATCAATCCGTAGCGCCATCACATCTGCCTCGTTGCCGCTCTGTCTGCGCCGTCTTGCCTGTGCTGCCCTGTTTGCACCTGTGGTCAAAATCTATTGGCGAAATATGCTCCTGTCGAAAGCTTGTCAAAATAGGGCCAAAAGTCATGATTCTCGCAAAACTTCTCAGCATCTTCAGGGAGGCTAAGGGGAGAAGCCGATCAGAATTGAGACAGGATCACAATGTTTTGGGATAATTGGGCTTTGTTTGTGTTCCAGTTGTCCCTTAACCCTTCGCTGAGCCATTGCCAGCCGTTCATTTGTGCGTTTGTCCGGCCCCTGGTCAGAGCTTGACCGCCCGGCAACGCCGCCCCCTTGGCCCAGACCAAATCGGCCAAATTGACTCAGCCCCTTGATTGAATCCCAGCCCAGTACCCTATCATGCAGCAATTAGAGTCCCTATCGCTTCAGCAAAGGATGCCTCCCTTGAAGAAAACGGCGATCCTGGTGATTGGCGGGGCCGAAG
>PXDR01000032.1 GCA_003566335.1 Cyanobacteria bacterium T3Sed10_344R1 | reverse complement strand
TTGGTAATTTCCTGGGGGCCGAAGAATTCAGCTCGCCCCGTCCGCACCTGATCAATTAAATGGGGAAAGCCCAGTTGCAGCGCCTCAATCGCCGCATCTTCGTCATAGGTGCGGCCTGGCCCCTTCAGAAACCGTAGCAACAGCACCCGGCTTTGACGCACCGTTTGGATGCCCAAGCCAATCGAGCGAAGCACCCCCCCCAGCGCCACCTGGGACTTGCCCTTACCGTCGCCGTCATAGACATGAAGCTGGCCACTAGCCCGCTGGTGGCGCGTCGTCTGGGCAGTGCGAATCCCGATTCCGGTTCTGGTCATAATGGAAAAAGCGACAGCGGCATGACAAATACCAGAATGACACACCCACAGATTGACAAGAAATTGAGGCGAATTTAGGGTGCGATCGCCCCCTAATTGCAGCTCAAGGGGTATCCTAAGCCTGATTCAGGGCTGGCTTATGCTAACTCCAACCAAATTTGCCCCCCACCCGTTCGCGATTCGCCTGATTTTGAGGGATGCTCTCCTATGGAAACCCTAGTGCCTCTGCGGGCCATTGTGTTTCAGTGTCTGTTTCTACTAGTGGCGGTTGCCCTAGAAGCCGCAGTGCTGCGACAGCGCCTCACCCTGGGGTACAAAGTCAGCGTTCAGTATGCCGCCTCAATCAACTTAATGACCACCAGTCTAGGCTGGGTGATGTTTCTTGGCGTAGAGTCCTTAGTGCCGATTCCCTTGCGAGCCCAGGTGATCAGCTACATCTTTTTTGACCGATTCTTCGCCAATGACTGGGTAGACACCATCGGCATTTGGCTGATTGTGGCTGGGTTCTTTGCCTTCTTTGCCACCTTTGCCGTCAAATTTCAGCTGCTAGAGCTGCTGCTAATCATCCTAGAACGCCAGCCCCAAACTACCCAGCCCGAACGCCTGTCTCGCCGCGAACGCTATCAAGAAGCGAGGGGAAGCAAGCGCGGCGAGTCAAATCGCAACAGATTGTTTCACGCAGTGTTACAGGCCAATGGGGTCAGCTTTACCGCCATCTTACTGCTGCTGCTGCTGCGCACCTTTGCCTGGACGCTGTAGGCTGCTGATCCCATGCCGATACTTTGCCCCCGCAACCTGAACCGTTGCCGCCCGCCGTCAAGAGGCTAGACCGATGCTCCAACGCTCGATTGTCGTTAGTGACTTTATTAAGCGCACCAGCGATCGCATCATTGCCTTTACCAAACCGCCCCAGTATTTTTCTTGGCAGACGATGATCTTGCTGGGGCTGTTCTCTTGGGCGATGTCCTGGATTGCCACCTGGACAGGTACCACTGCCTTTACCCGTTTTCTGCTGTCTAACTTTAGTTGGATCTTCTTTACGATTGGCGTGGGTTGGGGCTTAGAACGAAATCGGGTCAAGCTGTTTGGCGTCACCATTAGCCCCTGGGTGATGGGGGGCATGGTTTGTCTGTTTGGACTTAGTCCTTGGATGGGAGACGACCTTGCCCCAATTTTGGTGCTGTGGCCCTTGGTGTCTTTTTTGATTGCGGCAGTCCCCCACTTTTTGACCTGGGAAATGACCCTAAGGCTGCCCCCAGTGGCGATGCGCCAAGATCTGGTGCTACTGCTGGTGATTAACCTCCTGTTTAGCAGTTGGTTTCAGTTTTATTTCCGCCTGCAAACCTGGGCTGACAATTATCCCAGTCTGATGGCCGATGACTTTAGCCGCAGCGGCTTTGTCTACAACCTGCCTGACACCACCACTCACCTATCCCGAGGGGTGCCCCTGCTAGATCTAGCCGAAACCGAAATCATCGCTCAGCTTGACGGCATGCCCTGGCCCCGAATTGAGCGCTGGCTGCTGAACCTAGAGGAACAGCTTGTGCCCATTGATCAAGATGCCCGAGCCAGCCTAGCAAATACAGAAGAAAATGAGTTTTGGCAAATCATGGCCCAGCCCTACACCACCCGAGAAGGCTATGAACTGCGCTTGATGACGGTGTGGCAAGGCCCAACCTCCCAAAACAATGGCTACTACATTGAGAAATCCTGTTTCATCAATCCCGTCTCTCAGCCTCGGCCTGAATCGGCTAGCCCGACTATAAATGACACTGAAAATGAGTCTGAAGCGGAGCAGCCAGAACTCACTGCGATCGCCCAAGTCAACTGCCCCCTAGAAACCCAGCGCAACTGGGGGCGGCCCCAGCTACCGACGGCCACTTAAGGCCCGTCTTGCCCTAATCTAGTTCCTGCCAACCCTGTCTATTGCGTCGTCTGCCCTCGCTGTATCGGTCAAGAGAATTCCTATGAAACCCATTCCTGTTTTAGTCATTGCCAAGAATGTGTTTCTTGAATCGATCCGCGATCGCATTCTGTACTTAGTCGGCCTGTTCGCCATTTTGCTGCTGACCGCCAGTGTGATGCTGCCCTATGTCTCTGCCGGGGCCGAGGACAAAATCACCCTAGACCTGGGCTTAGCCGGAATGGCGGTGTTGGGCCTAGTGGTGTCGATATTTATCGGCACGGGCCTAGTCAACAAAGAAATCGAAAAACGCACGGTGCTGGTGCTGATTGCCAAACCCGTGAGCCGCATGGAATTCATTATCGGCAAACACCTGGGCCTCTCAGGCGTATTAGCCGTGCTGATGACGCTGCTGGGGGCGATTTATCTAGGGGTGCTGGCCTTCAACGGCATTGAATATCCCCTGAACAGCGTACTGCTGGCCATCCTGTTCATGTTTTTTGAAACTGTGCTGATCGTGGCGGTCGCCATGCTGTTTGGCGTCTTCACCAGCTCCTTATTAGCCACCCTGCTGACTTTTGCCGTCTATCTCGTCGGCCACCTCAGCCAAGACATCGTCGCCCTCGGTCAACTCAGCGACAGCCCCAGCGTCCAGCGAGTCACCAACGCCATGTACTTAGTGCTGCCCGATTTAGAGCGACTTAACCTGCGCAATGAAGCAATCTACGGCATGGAGCTGCTGCCCCAGCCCTTGGAATTACTGGAACACGGGGTCTATGCCCTGCTCTACACGGCCCTGCTACTAACCATCTCCGTCGGCATCTTTAGCCGCCGCCAGTTTTGA
>PXDR01000242.1 GCA_003566335.1 Cyanobacteria bacterium T3Sed10_344R1 | reverse complement strand
CTTCAAAATCTTTGAAAGGCCCGGACAGCACCAGAATTTTGTCCCCAGCGGCCATGTCGATTTTGACGGCTGGCTTTTGCTCTTGGGTCTGCTTAAAGATGCGCTTCACTTCCGCCGCACTTAGGGGCATGGGCTCTACGTGGCCCCGCACTCGCCCAGTGCCGCGTCGTTGTTCAGACCCGACAAAATTAATCACGTTGGGCGTACTCTTCACCGCCTGCCAGACGTGCTTATCCATTTCCCAACGGTTGCGCAGTTCATTCCACTCCGTCAGCCGAATTTTGACCAGCACATAGCCCGGAAACACCTTTTCCGGCATTTCCTTTGGCTTGCCCGATTTTTGGGGCTTGAGGATTGGCACCTGGGGAATTTCAATCTGGAGCACCTTGTTGTCCAGATCCAGGGTGAGCAGACGCTGCTCAGCACTGGCTTTAACCTTGCGCTCACAGCCAGAAGCCACCTGAACGGCATACCAGCGCGCTCGCCCACCTAGATCATCAGTAGACGCCACCGGCTCATCGGACAGCGCCTCGTCAGGTGCGGTGTAATCGTCGGATGCAAAGGCCATTTAGAATACCTGTCGTGATGCCCAACCAAAGAGCTTATCAATTAAGGAAATTAGCGTGGCTGATAGCCCCACCATCAGGATGACGGCAGCAGACTCGCTAATCAGCTGCTGACGACTTGGCCAAACCACCTTGCTTAGCTCTTCTTTAGTGCCCTGCAAAAAACTGATGGCTGAGTTGCCCTTAGCGGGTGCAACTGCATCGCCTTTTTTTGCGTCTTGCTTTGTCTCTTTTTTGTTGACCACAGTTAATCCGACTTCCTCCGCTAGTCAGCGCCAGCTAGGAGCGCCTCTACATCTAAGCTTGCCTGGATTGTTGACCTGGACTTAAGCCTGACTCAGCCTTGAGCAGCCCCTGCCTTTGCCCCAGACTTAACTCCCGTACCAAGATCGAACGATCCAAGGTTTTGGAATAAATCAGGAGTAACACAGCAGGTTGGCTCAGTCCGGCAAAATCAGACGCCAATTTCAGACACCCAAACAACAGCCCTACCCGAGCTTAGCAAAGTTACTTACTAAAGAAAGCAACTGCACCAAGACTTCGGGTAAAGCCGCTGTCACCGGGATGAATCAGCGCGTCCTGGAGGACTCGAACCCCCGACATCAGGTTTTGGAGACCCGCGTTCTACCAACTGAACTAAGGACGCACGGCCCACAGACTCACTTTCAGAATAACCTGAAACGGCTGTGGTTCAGAGCCTAGAGAGGACGATCGAAGCGTTGCTTCAGGCGAGTTGCCTTACCCACACGATCACGCAGGTAGTAAAGCTTGGCCCGACGAGCCTTACCGCGCCGAATCACTTTAATGCTAGCGACCCGTGGCGCATGGAGCAAGAACACCCGCTCAACCCCCACCCCTTGGAAAATTTTCCGCACGGTGATGGTTTCGTTGATGCCGCCGTTGCGCTTGGCAATTACGGTGCCTTCGTAGGGCTGAACCCGCTCTTTGCCACCTTCTTGGATGCGCACCCCGACGCGGATGGTGTCGCCCACGTAGATGGTCGGAATGTCAGTTTTTAGCTGCTCCGCTTCGATTGAGCGGATGATGGCTTCGGCGTTCATAAGATTCAAAAAGCGCACAGTCTTTAATACTACGGCATGACTGTTGGACACGCCAGGGGTTCGGGTAGGTTTTTGCTGATTTTCTCTAAATCCCTCGCTACGATAGAGAGCGATGACGCTGTCGCTGGGCTTTCGATGAATCTTTTAACCAATCTGCTGACCCGTGCTACTCCCGCCCCCCGGCGCTATCGCGGCGTAGAGCTGAAGAGCGAGGCAGAAATTGCCGTGATGCGTCAAGCTAGCCGGATCGTGGCGACAGTGCTCAAGGAAATTTCCCAGCGGGTAGAGCCGGGCATGACCACGGCAGATTTGGATGATTACGCCGAAGCTCGGATTCGGGAAATGGGGGCAACCCCCAGCTTCAAGGGCTACCACGGTTTTCCCTCATCAATTTGCGCCTGCATCAATGATGAGGTAGTTCACGGCATTCCTCGGCGCAAAAAGGTGATTCGGCGCGGGGATGTGCTGAAAGTAGATACTGGTGCGTATTTTGAGGGATTTCACGGAGATTCCTGCATCACTGTAGGGGTGGAGTCGGTGAAGCCAGAAGCTCAACAGCTGATTGATGCAGCCCAAGCAGCCCTCTATGCCGGGATTGATCAGGCGCAGCCTGGCAACACCCTGCTCGATATTGCCGGAGCGATTGAGGATTCAATCAAGGCCAGCGGGTTTACGGTGGTGGAAGATTTCACGGGTCATGGGGTGGGCCGCAACCTGCATGAACCGCCGTCGGTGTTCAATTTCCGCACTCGCCAGGTGCCGAATCTGACCCTGAAGCCGGGGATGACTTTGGCGATTGAACCGATTTTAAATGCAGGATCTAAACACACCCGCACCTTGCGGGATCGCTGGACGGTGGTGACGATGGATCGCTCCTTGTCAGCCCAGTTCGAGCACACGGTGCTGATTACGGAAGCCGGGCACGACATTTTGACGGATCGAGACTTGGTTTAAAGACTGGCCCCATCTGAATCTTTCTGCTCCCCCACCTCTGGCTTAGGCAGCGGGGGGAGCTACTGCACCGCTAAGGCGACGCGATCGCCGCCAATATCCCGCAGATCGGTGAGCAGGGTGGCGACGCGGTCGTAGGGCAGGGTGCGATCGGCCTGGAGGATGATCAGGCCGTCGGGATCATTGGCGAGAAAATCTTGGGCCTGCTGGAGCAGGGCGGCGCTGTCGGTGGGTTGGCGGTTGACGAGCAGTTGGCCGTCTTGGTCGATGGCGACGAGTAAGCCTCGGGCGCGGACGGTGACTGGGGTCTGGTCGGATGCGATCGCACCTTCAGGCAAAGTCACCCGCAAGATCCGCTGGCCGGTGAACGACATGGAGACCACGACAAAAAAGGTGAGGACGCTCATCAGCACGTCTAGCATCGGCACCAGATTCACCTCGGGTACCGTGCTGGTCTGTTGACGATTGCGAAATCGGAGGGCCAT
>PXDR01000233.1 GCA_003566335.1 Cyanobacteria bacterium T3Sed10_344R1 | reverse complement strand
CCCATAGGTGACTTGGCGGTGAAGGGTGAGCGCCTAAATATGAGCGCCTACAAGAGCGACTCTAAACGAGAATAAACAGTTTCAAGATCGGTAACTGCATCTCCCGGCTCCTGCCTATCCCAGTATTATTGAGCCGGATTTCTAGTTTAAGTTCCTGGTCAGGAAATGGGGATGGGGCAAGACAAGGGGATGTCCCCATCCCCATTTCCCGGGGTAAATCCTGCACCGTTCCCTGAGATCAACGCCCTGAAATTAACGATGCTGATGGGCAGAAACCTGTCAAGAGCTTCATGCTTCTAATCAGATAGGTGAATAATAGATAAAACTAAAACCAAGCCCTGTTACCCAACCTCAAGCGAGCCTGAGCGCGTGACTACTATCCCCCCCCTTGATCTGACCCAGCAATATAAGACCATCGAGCAAGAGGTCAGCACCGCCGTCTTGGACGTGCTGGCTTCTGGTCGCTACATTAACGGGCCATTGGTGGACGAGTTCGCCGATCAGTTTGGCCGCTACATCGGCACGGAGCAGTGTGTGGTCTGCAACTCGGGTACCGATGCACTTTACCTAGCCCTGCGAGCTTACGACATTGGCCCCGGAGATGAGGTGATCACCACAGCCTTTACCTTTATCGCCACGGCTGAAACTATCAGCGGTGTGGGTGCTAAGCCCGTTTTCGTGGACATTGAGCTAGACAGCTACAACCTAGCGGTGGATAAGCTAGAGGCGGCGATTTGCGATCGCACCCGAGCAATCATGCCGGTCCACCTGTCTGGTCGCCCGGTCAACATGGACGCCGTGATGGCCGTACCTAAGGCCCACAACCTGACGGTGATTGAAGACTGTGCCCAAGCCACCGGCGCAGAATGGAATGGTCAAAAGGTCGGCAGCATCGGCCATGCGGGCTGCTTCAGCTTTTTCCCCAGCAAAAACCTCGGGGGCTGCGGTGATGGCGGTGCCTTGACCACAAACGATGCCGACATCGCCGCCACCGCCAAAATGCTGCGGGAGCACGGCAGCAAAGTGCGCTACTACCACGATGCGATCGGCGTGAACAGCCGCCTAGACGCCGTCCAAGCCGCCATTTTGCAGGTGAAGCTGCCTCACCTCGATCAGTGGAACCGCCAGCGCCAGGCCGTTGCTGAACGCTATAGCGCACTGCTGGCCCCGCTGCCCCACATTGCCCGGCCCAGCGAAATTGAGGGCGGCACCAGCGTCTGGAACCAGTACACCATCCGGATTACTGCCCCCAATCCTGCCGCTGAGTCTGACAGCCCTAACTGCCGCGATCGCATCCGAGAACACATGCAGCAGCACGGGGTGAGCAGCATGATTTACTATCCTCTGCCCCTGCACCAGCAGCCGGTTTACGCCGATTTGGGCTACGGACTCGGCAGCCTACCCAATACGGAGCTAGCCGCCACCCAGGTGCTGTCCCTACCGATGTTCCCTGAGCTGACCGCCGAGCAGCAGACCCAGGTGGTTTACAGCCTTAAGGATGCCCTGGCTCAGATTGCGGGAGGTTAAGCAGCGATGACTGCCTTCACCATTGATCTCAGTTCAGTTGCTCAGCTCGACGACCGTCAGTTCGAGCAGCTTTGCGATGCCAACCCAGAAATTAAGTTTGAGCGCACGCCAACGGGAGCTTTGGTGATTATGTCTCCAACAGGGGGAGAAACCGGTAACCGCAATATCGAGCTGGCAGCAGATTTTGTCTTCTGGAACCGCCAGACCCAGCTAGGGGTTTTGTTTGACTCTTCCACCTGCTTTAAGCTGCCGGGCGGGGGCGATCGCTCCCCAGATGTGGCCTGGGTAGAACAATCTCGCTGGGAGGCACTGCCCCCAGAACAACGCCGCAAATTCCCGCCCCTCTGCCCCGATTTTGTCCTAGAGTTGGTGTCTCCCAGCGACAACCCCACCACGGTTCGGGCCAAAATGGCGGAATATCTGGCTAGCGGCGCTCGACTGGGCTGGCTGATCAACCCAGAAGATCGCCAAGTGGAAATTTACCAACCCCAGCAAGCCCCAATAATCTTGACTGCCCCGGCCAGCCTCAGCGGCGAGCCGGTGCTGCCTGGGTTCAACCTGGAGCTGGGCTGGCTGTGGTCGTGATCTGCCCAGTATGCCGTTTATTAGCAGCCTTGCTTGTGGGATTACTGCAACGTCTGCAACGTCATAATTGGCGTGATTTCCTGAGGGAGGCGTTAGGGTTTTAGGGAAGTTGGGAATGGTTAGACAGTGGGCTTAAAACGGTCGGTCAAATCGGTTAAGAAGTGGGCGAAGGTGGCGCAGTATTTGGTGCGCGGACTGGGGGTGAATGAAGCCCAGGTTGCGGCCCACCTGAAGGCGCTGCGGGAGCAGTTGCCTACGACTGAAGCGATTTTGATTGGCAAGCCCCAGGCGGGTAAGAGTTCCCTGGTGCGAGGACTAACCGGCCAGTCTTCAGACATTGTCGGCCAGGGATTTCAGCCCCATACCCGCCACACCCAGCGCTATGCCTACCCTTCAGACGCCCTGCCCCTGCTGATTTTCACCGATACCGTTGGCTTAGGGGATGCGGGCCAAAACACGGCGGAACTGGTGCAGGCGCTGCGGGACACGGTGGATCAAGACCCGAATCGGGCCAGGATTTTTGTGCTGACGGTGAAGGTGACGGACTTCGCCACCGATGCCCTGCACCAGGTGATGACGGTGCTGCGGCAGCAGTATGGCCATGTGCCCTGTGTGCTGGCGGTGACCTGTCTGCATGAACTGTATGAGTCTCCGACCGACAACCATCCGCCCTACCCGCCCCAGGTGAAGGCGATTGACCGGGCGATGGCGGAGCTGAAGGGCAACTTTGAGGGCTTGTGGGACTATGCTTTGCCCCTGGACTTTACCTTGGAAGAAGATGGCTACGACCCACCCTTCTACGGGCTGGCGGCACTGAAAAAGACCCTGGCCCAGGCGTTGCCCCAGGCGGAGTCCCAAGCGATTCACCAGCTTTTGTCCGAGGATGAGAAAGGGGCGGCGATTGGCAATCTCTACCGCCGGACGGCGCGGCAGTACATCAAAGCCTTTGCGGTGG
>PXDR01000385.1 GCA_003566335.1 Cyanobacteria bacterium T3Sed10_344R1 | reverse complement strand
CAACGGAGCCACCAGCCCCGCTGTGATTACGCCCCTTGGGGGGCTAAAGCTGACCTACCTGGTCATGCCAGTGCAGGTGCGCAACTAACCTAGCCCCCAAACGCGTGGCCCCAACTTACGGCTGGACGTAAGTGTCTAGCCAACGGGTCATTTCCCATAGGGCATGGCCAACCGCCTCCCGCGACCGGTAGCTGTGTCCCTCTGCCGGGAGTTCGACCCAGCGCACCGTGCCCCCTAAGCCCTGCAACGCCCCAAACAACCGCTCACTCTGAATCGGATAGGTGCCCGTATTTTCGTCATCCGCTCCGTGAATCAGTAGCAGCGGTGTGGTGATATTGGCCGCATAGGTAAACGGCGACATCTCGGTGTAGACCTCTGGAGCCTGCCAAAACGTTCGCTGTTCCCCCTGGAATCCAAAGGGGGTTAGGGTGCGGTTGTAAGCCCCGCTGTTGGCAATCCCGGCCTGAAAGAGGTCAGTATGGGCCAGCAAATTGGCCGCCGTAAACGCCCCATAGGAATGGCCGCCAATCGCCAGTTGATCTCGCCGACTGATGCCGGATTCCACCAGATAATCCACTGCCGCCTCAGCGCTAGCAGTGAGCTGTTCAATGTAGGTATCGTTGGGTTCTTCCTCCCCTTCCCCAATCACCGGCATGGTTGGCCCCATCATCAAGGCATAGCCCTGGGTGAGCAAAAAACGAGGGGAGTAGCCATAGGGACGGCTAAAGGCATTGGCCGCCGTGGTCACCTGGGCGGCGGCATCTCGGCTGCGGTACTCCTCTGGATACGCCCACAGCAAGGTCGGTAACGGCCCATCTTCTTCGGGGTCATGCCCCGGCGGTAGGTAGAGCGTTGCCGATAGGGTGACGCCATCGTTGCGCTGATAGCGCACCACCTGACGGCTGACCTGCTCAAACCAGGGCAGGGGATCTGCAAAGTCAGTCAGGGGCGTGGCTTGATTCGTGCTGAGGTTGCGTCGCCAGTAGTTCGGCGGCTCGGTGGGAGACTGCCGGTAGGTGATCAAATCTTTGCCCGCGTCATCCAGCAGCAGCGTCACCTGTTCAAAGTGGGGATCGCTGGCTTGCCACAGCCGTTCTGTTTCGTTGCTCTCTAGATGCCACCGATCCAAAAAGGGATAGACCCCCTGGGCCGAAGCCCCCCGACCGCTGAGATAAAGGCCATCGCCTTCGGGGGTGGTGATCAGGGTGCGGCGGTGATAGGGGCCAGGGGCGGTTACGGGCTGACCCGGATCGTTGTAGCTGTCCTGAAAGTCCCGTTCATTCCGCAAAATCGGCTCAGCATCAGGATTGGCGGGGTTGAGCTGCCAAGTGCGCAACTGCCGCGAGTCATACCAAAATTCAGTTCCCAGGGCGAAATCATCTTGGCCCCACAGCACTTGATTGAACCGCAGTTCAGTCGTCCACAGTCGTTCCGGTTCTGCCTGGGTGAACGGCGCGGGCAGTTGGTAAACTGCGTCCCGCTGCTCGGCGGGCTTTCCGGCATCCCCATCATCCAGGGCTTCAACCCAGTAGAGGGTGGCGGGGCGGTCAGCCCGCCAGCCGACGCTGCGGCGGCCTGTGCGCACTGAGCCAAAGGTGACTGGAATATCGTCGGCCAAGGGCAGATCATCCACGGTGAACTGGGGCTGTCCCTGGGTATCCAGCACCGTAATCTGCTGAGCGAAGCGGCTAGCAGGCACCTGGTAAGAAAAGGGCTGCTGGAAGGTGGTGAGAATAAACCACTCCCCATCTGGCGAGGGGCGGGCGGATGAAATCAGCTGCGGGTCGCTAATTTGCGTCACGTCTCCTGCAACCGTCCCCCGAGCCAGTACGGAAGTCAGGTAGTACTCAAATAGTGCCGCGTCGTGGGGGGTTTGCAGCAGGTTGGTGTAGGTGCGCTGGGGGGCTTGACGGCCTAGACTCTCGGCCACCCGAGGGCCAGGCGGCATGGCCGGAGCTTCTGGGGCTGCGGCCTGATTGTCTGGCACCAGCTTGCATAGCAGACCCGCCGTCTCGTCAATCCACTCGCAGGGTGAACCGTAGGTGTTATTCAGCTGGGGGGAGGTCAGGCGGTTGGCAGTGGCGGTTTGGGTGTTGGCGACCCACAGCTCAATCCCGTCGGGCTGGGTGAGGGTAAACGCTAGGTAGTTGCCCTGGGGTGACCAGTCTAGGTTGCGAACTTGGGCGTCGGCTGGCAGGTCAATGGTTTTCAGTTCACCTGTTTCCAAGTCTTGTAGGGTGAGACTGCGATAGGCGTATTCAATCGCTGGGCCACGGGTATTGGGGTTGAGTTGCAGCCCGGCCAGCTTCACCCGAGGTTCTGCGATCAGCTCAAGCGCAGGCAGGGTGGGGCGATCAAGGCGCACCAGCCAGCGGCGATTGGGAGAAATGGTGACGGCTGGAAACCAGTTGCTGTCCAGCATGTCGGCAATCGGGGCTGGGGCGTCTTGCCAGGTGTCCTGGGCTTGGGCAGACAAGGGCATAGCAGACAAGGGCATAAGTGGGGCGAGGCTGAAGGTAACCCCCATAAGGTAATTCAAGACTGTGCGGACTTTCATGGCAGGGTCAGAAGCAGGGTGTGGTTATGGTCATTATCAACAAACCGGCAGAATCTTGGATAAATAAGTCAGAATCGTTTCAACAGACTTCTGAAGCCGATAGCCGCCAACCTAGGACAAGATCTAGACGTGCCAGGGAGGTAAATTCCATGCAGGAACTCAAGCGCCCGGTAGAGCAGACCGCTCCGCCCCGGTCGGCCCGAGAAACGCTGCCCACCATGTATGACCTCCCCAGCGAAGACCCAGAGGAGCCGGGTTTGCCTGACGAATATCACTACCTTCAGCTTCCTGCGTGGCAAATTAGCCTTGGGGTTTGGCAAGGGGGTTATGAAGGTCTCGAACGGCTGTGGTTGCGGTGGTTTGATGCCGAGGAACGATTAATTCCGTCTGATGCAGAGCGGACTGAGCAAGCTGAAGCCCAAGTCAGCCAAGCTCAGGAGCGGGTGGAGCAGGCTGAAGCACAAGCTAGCCAAGCTGAAGATCGGGCAAATCGTTTAGCACAACGTCTCCGGGAACTCGGGCTTGACCCCGACGAAGCCTAAAGATTGGATCTATCGCTAATCTGGTAGTTAAGGACGGATAGGCCATGTCATTATTAACCGCTCAACAACTGGCAGACCTGATGCCAGACGCCACCCAGCTAGAGAGTAATGAGCCCGAGATGGAAAGTTCGCTGCACTATGCTCAGCTAGCGCTTTTGGTGGCTTGCTTAGAGTGGTTATGGCGAGACCGCGATGACTTTTTTATCGGCGCTAACCTGACGATCTATTTCAGCCGAGAACAGCTGAAGAACCGAGATTTTCGAGGCCCAGACTTCTTCCTAGTCAACCAAACCAAACGCAAGCCCCGTCGATCCTGGGTGGTGTGGGAAGAGGGAGGGCAATATCCTGACCTCATCATTGAACTGCTGTCCCCGGCAACGGCGCAGGTGGATCGCACCCTGAAAAAGGCGCTATATCAAGACCGCTTCCACACCCCGGAATATTTCTGGTTTTCACCCGACACGCTGGAATTTGCGGGTTATCGACTAACGGGGCAGCGGTATGTCGAGATCACGCCCAACGAAACTGGGTACTTGTGGAGCGAGGTGTTGGATCTGTTTTTTGGGGTGCAGGATGGCGTGTTGCGTTATTTCGAGCAGTCGGGTTCATTAGTGCCTACCCCCGAAGAAGCGGCTAATCAAGCTCAGGCTAAGGCGACTCGGCTAGCAGAACAGTTGCAAAAGTTAGGGGTTGAGCCAGAAGAGTAAATATCTCGATTGCCTCCCCAGATGTCGATGCAGGCGGTGGATCAGCCAATGGTGAACCTGTATCTGACTCTGCAATCAGCCTAAAATTGCAGTGAGTTTTGAAGAGGCGATTAAATATGGGTACTCCGTATCGTAACCAGTCCTACACAGCGCCTGTCAGCCAGCTTTTAGATGCCGAGGTCTGTGAGGATAAATCTCCAGGGCGCGGCTGGCCGAACTATGTGCGGGACTTTGGCTTAACGGTGGAGCATGGCCCTGAGTTGATCCAGATGATGGGCGATCTTCAGCTCTGGAATGCGGACTTGGATGATCCGGCCTTCGATGCGCCGGTGCGCGCTTGGCAGGCTCTGGCGCAGCTCCAGTATTTGGACGCGATTGAGCCGCTGCTAAATTTATTCCGGGTCTTGGAGGAAGACACGGGTGAATACGATGTGCTGTGTGAGGAAGCACCTGATGTTTTGGTGAGGATGGGGCCAGAGAGCTTGCCGATCTTGCAGACTCAGTTGATTAAGGGTGAACTGCCTGATTGGGGAGAGCTCACAGTAATTGATGCTATGAAACGGCTTGGTGTCAAGTTCCCTGATACCCAGGCTGGCTCTGTTGAGATTCTCCGTCAGCAGCTGGAAGCCTATGAGGATAATGACGAAGCGGTTAATGGTTGGTTAGTCCATACGTTAGTGACGTTCCAGGCCGTTGACGCTGTGCCCCTAATAGAAGCCGTTTATGCCCACGGCAATATTGATGATATGTTTGCTGGCCCTTGGCCTAAAGTTCAAGTTGATTTGGGGCTAAAGCAAGAATCTGACTTTGAGTCGGATGAGCTTCTGCCTGAGATTACCCGCAGGCTACAGGAAGAGATGGGCGGTATGCTGCCGTTTTTTTCGTCTGTAGAGCCGTCGCCGACTCAACCGGCAGTAACGCTAAATGCCACACCGAAACAGGGTAATCCTAATCCGCCGCCTAAGTTTGGTGATGGATTTCTCAGTGCGCCTAAGTCCGCTAAGCCCAAAGGGATGGGCGGGTTTGGCCAGGGCGGCTCTGCTGGTAAAAAGAAGAAAAAAAAGAAGAAGTAGGGGCTATCCTCTTTCGGCTCACGCTCAAGCAGTTTGGCTGAAGCAGCTTTGTTGCTGGAGTGTTTGTAGAATGAGGGGGATTTTAGACCTCTGGGGCCATTGGCCCTGTCGCCGTTTTTCCCCTGGACTATGACCGCTCTACTTCGTCTTGACCAGGTCAGCAAGGTTTACAACAGCGGGACAGTCGCCCTGGATGGGGTGAATTTGGCTGTTGATGCCGGAGAGTTTGTCAGCTTGGTCGGGCCATCGGGTTGCGGCAAGAGTACGGCCCTGCGGCTGGTGGCTGGCCTAGGGGAAGTCTCTAGTGGCCAGATGCAGTGGTCGGTGCCCCCGGAGCAGCGCCAGATGGCCTTTGTGTTTCAGGATGCGGCGCTGATGCCTTGGGCCACGGTGGTTAACAACGTGCATTTGCCGCTGAAGCTCAAGGGTCAATCGCTGCGGGCCTGTCGCCAGCAGATTTACCAAGCCCTCGATCGGGTTGCTTTGGGGGATGCCGCTAGCGCCTATCCGCGCCAACTGTCTGGCGGTATGAAAATGCGGGTCTCTATTGCCCGGGCCTTGGTCACCCAGCCCCAGGTGCTGTTGATGGATGAACCCTTTGGGGCGCTGGATGAAATGACCCGCAGTCGGCTTAACCAAGATGTGCTGGATCTGTGGCAACAGCAACAGTGGACGGTATTGTTTGTTACCCACAATATTTATGAGGCGGTATATCTATCCCAGCGGGTAGTGGTGATGGCGGCCCAACCGGGACGGGTGGTGGCTGAGGTGACGATTGATGTGCCCTATCCCCGCACGGAAGCTTTTCGCACCTCTAGCTTGTTTAACCAGTACTGTCGGGAAATTTTGACCCATCTAGCCCAGGCAGAGGCTGGGGGTGGCCCGGTGCCAATGTCGTCCGAGGAGTCTGCGATCGCAGGTTAAGCCGTCATGGTGATCAAAAGCCCCAAGCGCCCTTCAACCCAGGCTAAGTCAACGGTGTTGCCAGCTGCTACTCCCCAGAGCTGGCGATGGCGGCTGGGTCAATGGCTGCTGTCCCCCGACGTACTCGCGCCTTTGGTCGTGGGGATCCTGGCCTTAGCTCTGTGGGATCTGGCGGTGCGGCTGCTTGAGCTGCCCCCCTATCTGCTGCCAGGGCCAATCTTGGTGGCGCAAACCCTGGTACGGGAGTGGCCCCGGCTTTTTCCGTCCCTATTGATTACCCTGCAAATCACCCTGGCGGCTTTTGGCGCGGCCACCCTGTCGGGGCTGCTGATTGCAATCTTGTTTACCCAAAGCAAATGGATTGAGCGCAGCCTGTTTCCCTATGCGGTGATTTTACAGACGACGCCCATTGTTGCGATCGCACCCCTGATCATCATCTGGCTACGCAACGATACCTTTGCCGCCCTCGTGGTCTGCGCCTGGATTGTCGCCTTTTTTCCCATCGTGTCTAACACCACCCTGGGCTTGAACAGCGCCGACCACAGCCTCCGCAACCTGTTTGAGCTGTATGGGGCCAACCGCTGGCAAACCCTGTGGTACCTGCGGCTGCCCAGCGCCCTGCCCTACTTCCTCGGTGGTCTGCGCATTAGCGGCGGTCTCGCCCTCATTGGTGCCGTAGTGGCTGAATTTGTGGCTGGAACCGGCGGCACCCGCTCCGGCATTGCTTATCAGATTCTGATGTCCAGTTACAACCTGCAAATTCCCCGCATGTTTGCTGCGCTGATTATGACCACCACCTTGGGGGTGCTGATCTTTGTCATCCTCACCCTGCTCTCGGACTTTCTGTTGCGTCACTGGCACGAAAGCGCCATCCGCCGGGAAAATTAGTTGATAGGGCAAAAACTGCTCTTCTAATCATCACCGCTTACCAGTAAGGATGGCTGGCGCAATGACAATCACGGAAAACACTATTGTTTGTGGGAATAGCTTCCAACTGTTAGACCAGGTTGGCGAAGAGTCCGTAGACCTCATCATCTGTGATGGCCCCTACGGCGTGACCCAAAATGACTGGGATCAGATTGCGTCTATTCAAGACTTTAACCTGAGGTTAATCCAGCAATTTTCGCCAAAACTCAAGCCTGGTGGTGCCCTATATCTGTTTGGCAAGCCAGACTGCATTGACTTCATCGACTATCGACCCTATCTGACGCTCAGATCTAAAATTATTTGGTACCAACCTAGTCGTCTAGCCCAAGGTCGCCTGAATTACACCAACAATTACGACATCATTTGCTATTTCACTAAAGGCCAGCGCCCAGCCCAGTTTAATCTGGACGATATTCGCATTGCTCAACTAGTCGAGCTAGAACATCGGCTGCGCTGTGAGAAGGTGCCATCAGTTGTAAATGGGCAGTACGGCAAAACCAAGTTCAATCAAAAAGGCAAAAATCCTGGCGATGTCTGGGGTGATATCAAACAACTCACCTATAAGTCTAAGGAACTGGTCAGCCGCGATGCACTTAACACCATTCAGAAACCAGAAAAGCTAATCGAGCGGCTAGTCCTAGCCAGCTCTAGCTCTGGTGATTTGGTACTAGATCCTTTTGCGGGTGTAGGAACTTGTCCTGTGGTTTGCAAGCGACATCAGCGCCGGTTCCTAGCCTTTGAGCTCAACCCTGACTTTGTGCAAAAAGGGCTGGAACGTTTAGAGGCACTGGACTACGGCCAAGGCAAGCTGGAACTTTCCTATGGTGCGTGAGGTTTATCAGGACATTATCGCCTTGGTGTTACAGGCAGCCCAATTGGCGAAGACAGTTGGAATTGACAACCTGCTTCAGCCTGGGCTGGTGAAAGAGATGATTATTGCTGAGCACTTGGGGCATCAGCTGATCACGTCAAAACGGGATGCAGACGCCTGTGATCCCAGGGATACAACCATGCTGTACGAATACTTATCTTGTAAAGAAGGCGGCAGTGGTCAGTTTGACCGCATGTTCAAAGCTCCGCCAGAGAAACGCCAGGAATCCCTCCAGCGCATTTTGCGCAACCGTCAGGTGTTCTACGCTGTCTTCTATGCCGATAATCAAACGAAGGTGAAGGTGATTTATGCGCTAGAACCTCAGGTGCTGGCTGCCGCTGCGGTTGAGCAACTCGACAGAAGCCAGAATGACATTTCCCATGTGGGGTTTCGAGAATCTTGGGTTCAGGCTCGGGGGCAAGTCGTTTACCGCGATTCCGGTGCCTGATTGAACCGCAACTCTCTGAACGCCCTGGACTGAATGCGTCGTTTACACTAGGGCCGGAGGCAGCCTTTGGTGTTGCTGTTTTCACGACGTCTTCATCTATTCTTTCACCTAATCCACTTCTTTTTTCTCCTATGCCTTTCGCCACCTTGCCCAACAGCGCCCACTACTGGCTCCGCAATGGCCGGATTCCTCGCGTGCTGATGGCGGATTCGTCCCTGGGAGAACATTTGGCTGCGATCGCCGCCCCGCCGCTTTGGGAAGACCTAGTCGCAGTAGACATTGAAATCCAGCAAGGGCAGATTCTGCGCATCTTGCCGCCCGAACCAGGGCCATCGGCGGCGGTGTCTGGGGTGGACTTAGCCGGGGGACTGGTGTGGCCCTGCTTTGCTGATTTGCACACCCATCTGGATAAAGGCCACATGTGGCCCCGGATGCCCAACCCCGACGGTACCTTTGACCAAGCCCTCTCCAGCGTCTTGGCCGATTACGAAAAAAAATGGCCCCCGGAAGACCTTTATCGGCGGATGAACTTTGGTCTGCGGTGCAGCTATGCCCATGGCACCCAGGCGATTCGCACCCATCTTGATGCCTTTGGCCCCAGTCAAGGGGCGGACAGCATGGCAGTATTCAATGCCCTGGCGCGGGAATGGGCCGGGCGGTTGACCTTGCAGGCGGTTTGCTTAGTGGGCACTGAGGTTTATCTCACCCCAGAAGGGGAAGCCCTGGCAGACGTGATGGCGGAGTCTGGCGGGCTGCTGGGAGCCGTGACTGAAATGGGGCCAGATTTGGACAAACAGCTCGATCGGCTGTTTGAACTGGCGATGGAGCGGGGGCTAAACCTGGATTTACACGTTGATGAAAGCCTTGACCCTACGGATACGGCCCTGGGTCGGGTGGCCCAGGCGAAGCTCCGCCACGGGTTCACCGGGTCGGTGGTGTGTGGTCACTGTTGCAGCCTGTCAGTGCAGTCGCCAGAAGTGGTGACGGAGACGATCAATCTGGTCAAGCAGGCTGAGATTGGCATTGTGAGTCTGCCGATGTGCAATCTGTATTTGCAGGATCGCCAGGCGGGGCGGATGCCGCGCTTCCGAGGAGTCACCCTGCTGCACGAACTCCAGGCAGCTGGAGTGCCCGTGGCTTTAGCCAGCGACAACTGCCGGGATCCCTTCTATGCCTATGGGGATCACGATGGTCTAGAGGTGTTTACCCAGGCGGCCCGCATGGGTCATTTGGATCGCCCCTACGGTGCTTGGCCCCAGGCTGTGAGCCGAACCCCGGCCCAGTTAATGGGGCTAGACTTGGGACTGGTGGCCGAAAATCAGCCTGCGGATTTAGTCGTGTTCAAGGCTCGGACGTTTAATGAGCTGATGTCACGCCCCCAAGCCGATCGGGTTGTCATCCGCAATGGTCTGGCCATCGACACCACCCTGCCGGACTATGCCGAACTAGACGACTTGGTTTCCTTCACCCCTTGAGCCTGCGTTCGCTGAGTCGGTTGTCAACGCGGGCCAAGGTCGGGAAGACTCGGCTGGCTGGGGCGATCGCATCGTGGCAAAGGCCAACAACCAGCCTAAAATCAGCCCGACACCGCCAAACCGTACCGCCTGCCAAAAGGGTTCTTTCAGAGCGCCCCACTGAAACAGGTGGCTCTCTAAGTTGATTTCTAGGGTTTGGAGCTGCTGGTGGAGCTGCTGCACCGCTGCTTCTGATAGGTCGGGCTGTTGCAGCTGTTGTTCGATTTGCTGGGCTTGGGTGCGATCGCAAATCACCTGCTGATAGCGCTGCTTTAGCGCGGCAAAGTCCGTCTCTAACGCCGCTAACCCTGTCCCCACCGCCGCCAACTCTGGAGACAGATTCGGGTCAGCTTGAGCCGATGCAGGGGTCTCCGCTGTCGGTTGGTGGGGTGGTTCTGGCGCGGGATCTGTCGGTGAAGCCATGGCACAGGCGACGAATTAGACGCGATAGAGTAGAAGAAAGACCGTCAGCTCAACTCAAAGGAATCGCCGATGTCTGGTTCTACCGTATCTGATTCTGTCGTTTCTGATCCTGCTACCCTAACCGCTGCTGACTTAGCCCAGTGCAGCCCAGAAGTTTTGGCCCAAGCCCTCGCTGCCGCCCTCGCGATTCAGCCCAATGACTGGCACCGGCTCAAGTCAAACCGCAAAGTGCGGGCTAAAGAACAAGCTGCCGCCGCCCTGGTGTACTTGCTCAAAGACCAGCCAGAAGAAGCCCTGGCTCGGTTTCAGCAAACCGTCGGCTGGCTGGATCGCTCTCTGACGGCTCCACCTTGTCCCACCCACGGCAAGTAACTCACCCCATTCGCGTTGGGCTTGCGGGGGGGCTAACCGACTAGCGGCAAGCGAGCCCAGCGACGAATGCGCTTACACAGCACGAGTTCTGCCCCAGCTTGCGACCACTTCACGTCGTCAAAAATCTGATACAGAATGAACAGACCCCGACCACACTCGCCGACATCTTGAGCCGTTTCGAGGCTGAAGCTACCGTTGGTTTCTAGGGCATAGCCGCAGGGATGACTAAACCCATGGCCTTGATCAGTAATCACCCACCAGTGGCAGTCGCCAATGACTGAAAAACGGACGGAGACGGTTTTGGCTGGATCTAACCCGTTGCCGTGTTTCGCCGAATTGACTAGCGCTTCTTGTAACCCTAAACGCAGCTCAGCTTGCCACTGATTTGGCACTTTGCTGAGTAAAAGATCTAAAACTGGCTGTAAGTACAGCGTTGATGCAAAGCTAATGCTGCCCCACTTATGGGTTGCAGCGGGCGGTGAAATTGCGACCACAAAATCCCCCTACAGTTCAGGTGTGGCTTAGGCAAGACGATTGCCTAGATTAATGCCATTGAGCGCATTAAAAGAGAATTAAGCCTTAACGCGATCCAGAGCAATCTTGAACAAAAGAGCGATTCGGCAAGTAACAAAAAATCAGGCTAGATGCCTGCTATTAAATACTCACAGTTAGATTTGTGAGACAGCGCTTAATTCTGAGAATTAATTAACTCGAAATTAAGCAACTAATGAACAATTAATTGAATTGAACTATTAACTAAGCTTGATGGTTTGCGCCTGAATTGGCTTCAAATTCAGCTTACTCTCATATTAGCATACTGACTTGGGTTGCCGTTTGGCCCTGGATTGGCGCAACTCGAAAGGGGGCGTTATGGCGCGGCCAGATAGTGCTGGGCGGCTTGGGCCACAATTTCTGAGGAGTCTTCGGCCAAGGTCTTTAACGCTTGCTGGGCTTCGGCTTGCTCAAAGGCATTTAACGCTTGGGCTAGCCGATGACGCACTTGCCAATCAGGGTTATTCACATAGGTCAGCAGTAGCGGCACTGCCCTGGGGTCGCCGAGTTCGCCCAGGGAGCCAATGGCTGCGGTCAAGATTAGGCTGTTGTCGTCGGCTAGGGCTGCTTCGAGCAGGTCAAAACTGCGGGCTTCTCCCAGTTCGCCTAGGGCGGCAATGATACTGAAGCGCACGAGCCACTCGTTGCTGTTCTGATAAACCTGGGCTAGGTCGTCAAATGCCTCGGTGAGCTGTAGACCGCCAATGGAGTCTGCTGCTGCTGCCTGAACATCGGCTTCCGGGTCATTATTCAGCCGATCTCTCAACAGATTGAGAGCGGCCCCAGGGTTGGCTTGAGCCGCAGTAGCCACTTGGCTGATGGCGGCATAGCGGACGCGGGTGTTGCTGTCTTTAGCAGCCACCTGCAGCAGATCAAAGGCCACCTCAGGCTCTAGTTCGCGCATTTGGTTGACGGCTCGCAGCCGATCGCCCAAGTCTTGAGAGTTGAGTTGTGCCTTGACGCTTTCTGGCGTGATAGCCATGCTTGACTCCGTAAACACCCGTAAACAACAGACGACTGAAAATGCGCTGATCCCTGCTTGATCTTGAGCTGAATCCCTAGCCAATGGCCCAGGGGATGTGCCTATGATCCCAGATTGGGGCTCTACTGGGCGCTCTACTGGGCAGGGTTAGCAAGATTGTTGCTGGATGGATTGGCGTTGGGGGCTGCGATCGCAGCCATTTCCCGCACAATGTCGCCTCGGGTTAACAAGCCCACCAACTGTCCAGCCTCTGTCACCACGGGCAGTCGCCGCACCTTGTGCTCATGCATCACCTGGGCAGCTCGCTGGAGTGACCAGTCTGCCTGGGCGGTAATCACTTTCTCGGTCATCACGTCCCGCACCCACTGCCCTAGGGCTTTGTGTAGTTCCTTGCTGTACTCAGCCGGATTTTTCAGGTAGATCACGCTGTCCAACAGCATGATGTAAGTCGGTAACGGGGCACCGGTTTGCTGCCACATCAAGTCTGTTTCTGACAGCACGCCCACCAGCTTGCCGTCATCATTCACCACGGGCAGACCGCTGACGTGATGGTCAGCCATCAACCGCACGGCTTGATCCAGTGATGTCTCTGGCTGCACAGTAACCAAGTCACGGCTCATTACATCCGCGACGGTTACCCCGACTGCTGCTGTGTTGGTCATGGCCTGGGACTCCAAATGTGAGGTTCGCCGACGGATTAACTCCGCTCCTTTCATTGTAAAAAGCGGTTCACCATGAACTGATTGGCTGTCATAGGTTGTTACAGGCGCAAGGGGATCGCAGCCCGAGGTCGCGCCCGGCCTGCTTGTGAGCGCCCTTTTCTCCGGGCATCCTTTTACACTGGAAAGCGACGGGCATGGCGATCGGTCGGTAATGCCGGTCAGCGGGCGATCGCAGCCCAGATTGCCAGGTGTTCAGCGCAAGTAGTCCAGGGATTTAACGGGCCAGACATGCAGTATCGACGGTTTGGGCGGACAGAGTTGCAGATGCCAGTGTTGTCCTGTGGCGGCATGCGCTATCAGCATTCTTGGAAAGACGTGCCCCCAGCGCATATCCCGCAGAAAAATCAGCAAAACCTAGAGGCGACCATTCAGCGAGCCTTGGCGGTGGGGATCAACCACATTGAGACCGCGCGAGGCTATGGCACGTCGGAAGTGCAGTTGGGGAAAATTCTGCCCCAGTTTCCCCGTCAGGACTTGATTGTGCAGACTAAGGTATCGCCTAAGCCGGACGTCAACGCGTTTCGCCAAACCCTGAGCCAGTCCTTGGATAATCTACAGCTCGACTATGTTGATCTGCTGGGGATCCACGGCATCAACACGGCAGAATTGCTGGATCTGGCCCTGCAACCGGGGGGCTGTTTGGCGGTGGCTCGGGAATTCCAGGCCCAGGGGCGGGTGCGGCACATTGGCTTTTCCACCCATGCGCCGTTGCCGGTGATTATGCGGGCGATTGAGTCGGATCAGTTCGACTATGTGAATCTGCACTGGTACTACATCCATCAGTCCACTTGGCCTGCGATCGCAGCGGCCCAGCGCCATGATATGGGCGT